>DGVW01000073.1 GCA_002396005.1 Oribacterium sp. UBA4274 | reverse complement strand
AGGTTGTTGGTGCCAATGCCAAGGCTGCTGTAGCTGAGATGAAGGATGGCGATGTTATTCTTCTTGAGAATACACGTTACAGAGCAGAAGAGACAAAGAATGGCGAGGCATTCTCACAGGATCTTGCTTCTATCGCTGATGTATTCGTAAATGATGCTTTCGGTACAGCTCACAGAGCACATTGCTCTAACGTTGGTGTAACAAAGTATATCAACGGACCTCACGCTGTTGGATATCTTATGCAGAAGGAGATTAAGTTCCTTGGACAGGCTGTTGAGAACCCTGTACGTCCATTCGTAGCTATCCTTGGTGGTGCTAAGGTTGCTGATAAGCTTAACGTTATTTCAAACCTTCTTGAGAAGTGCGATACACTGATCATCGGTGGTGGTATGGCTTACACATTTGTTAAGGCTCAGGGCAACGAGATCGGAACTTCACTTTGCGACGAGACAAAGGTAGATTACTGCAAGGAGATGCTTGCTAAGGCTGAGAAGCTTGGTAAGAAGTTACTTCTTCCTGTAGATGCTGTTACAACAGATCATTTCCCGGATCCTATCGACGGAGATATCGAGACTGCTGTTGTTGATATCGACAAGATTCCTGCCGATAAGATGGGTATGGATATCGGACCTAAGACACAGGAGCTTTATGCTGAGGCTGTTAAGTCTGCCAAGACAGTTGTATGGAACGGACCTATGGGTGTATTTGAGAACCCTATCCTTGCTGCAGGTACAAAGGCTGTAGCCAAGGCACTTGCTGATACAGACGCTACAACAATCATCGGTGGCGGTGATTCTGCTGCTGCTGTTAACCAGTTAGGCTACGGTGACAAGATGTCTCATATCTCAACAGGTGGTGGAGCATCACTTGAGTTCCTTGAGGGTAAGGAGCTTCCTGGTGTAGCTGCTGCTGACGACAAGAACTAAGATATAGAATGGAGTTTATTATGAGAAAGAAAATTATCGCCGGAAACTGGAAGATGAACATGGTTCCTTCAGAGGCTGTTAAGCTTGTTGAGACATTAAAACCACTTGTTCAGAATGATGATGTTGATGTGGTATACTGCGTTCCAGCTATCGATATCGTTCCTGTTGTTGAGGCTGTTAAGGGCACAAACGTTCATGTTGGTGCTGAGAACCTTTACTTTGAGGATAAGGGAGCTTATACAGGAGAGATTTCTGCAGATATGCTTCTTGATGCCGGTGTTGAGTATGTTATCATGGGACACTCTGAGAGAAGAGGATACTTCCATGAGACAGATGAGGATATCAACAAGAAGCTTCTCAAGGCACTTGAGAAGGGCTTAAAGCCAATCGTATGTTGCGGTGAGTCTCTTGAGCAGAGAGAGCAGGGCATTACTATGGATTGGATCAACATGCAGATCAAGGTTGCATTCCAGGGTGTATCCAAGGAGCAGGCCAAGGATGTTGTTATCGCTTACGAGCCAATCTGGGCAATCGGAACAGGAAAGACTGCTACAGTTGAGCAGGCAGAGGAAGTTTGCAAGGGCATCCGTGAGACAATCTGTGCAATCTATGGAACTGATACAGCAGAGGCTATCCGTATCCAGTATGGCGGATCTATGAATGCCGGTAACTGCAAGGAGCTCCTTGCTCAGCCGGATATCGATGGTGGACTTATCGGCGGTGCTTCACTTAAGCCTGATTTCGGTACTATCGTAAACTACAATAAGTAAATACTGTTTTTATTGCGAGATTACTGAATGCAACATATGTAAGGTATTCAGTTATCTATATCTTCCTGAAAAGCCCGGTCACTGGATGTGGCCGGGCTTTTTTTTTGCGATTTTTTTGAGTTTATCAGGAGCCGGTGGACATCAATATGAAACCGGATAAAATATAACTTAATATTAGTGTTTCAATGATGTTTCTCCTGCAGAGTAGATGATTCTGTTATATGCCTTGTCCAAAGTGATGTGAATTGTAACTCCGTCTATAGCTGTGTCTATCAATGTGATATCCTGTGAGGATGATATTTCAGCATCAGACAAAATCGGTAATGTTGTCAGGCGTTCAGTTTCTCTTGAAAAGGACTCTTTCGACAATGTTTCACCAAGACTCAAGTGGAAGTCGTTCTCCAAAATACTTGAGTATTTATAGTAGCGATAGGAGACATTGGAAGCACCGGGCTCTATGGATGTTGGAAAAATCTCTGTTGCGATTTCGATTGTATGCTCCGGTATGCCACGGTCCATGTTTAAATAATTGCCAGTGTTTGTTGTGCTTGAACAGTAAGGCGGAAGTACACACATCACACAGGTTGAGACGATGCCAAGTATCAGAACCGGAAGTGAGATAGAGGTGAAAAATCTCGTCCATACAGGTAGTTCATAGGTTCTGCCCCAAAGACCGAAGACCCCGGCTATAAATGGGAAGAACAGTGTGAGATAAAGGAGATTTAGTAAGATATCTCTCTGGAAACTGAGTTTAGGATACTTCATTGACCAGAAAAAAAAGGAAACCAGAAGTATCAGTATCTGTAAAAGTATGCCCAGAATGAAATCGTAGGTTAGCCAATCTCTCCACAGAATATGTTGACGATTTTTTTTATTCAAAATATTACTCCCTATTATATAAAAAATGCAGCCACAAAGTGACTGCATTATAATAACATATTTTATATTAATGTGCGATATTGATGCTTTTTACTTCTATATTAGTAAGCATTATTGAATATAGTACATTATAAAGATAACTACTTATAAGTAGAGGAGATTACTGCTCCCATGGAAGCTCAGGCTTTCCGAAGTGACCGTAGCTTGAAACGATGTTATAGTTAACATCGCGGAGCTTGAGGGAATTGATGATGCCCTTTGGAGTGAGGTCATACTGATGCTTGATCTCATCCCAGATCTTGTTGCGATCTTCCTTCTCTGTGCCGAAGCAATCAACATAAACTGATACAGGCTCCGCAACACCGATAGCGTATGCAAGCTGTACCTCACAACGGTCAGCCTTACCTGCTTTAACGATGTCTCTTGCAATCTTACGTGCCATGTAAGCTGCAGAACGGTCTACCTTACTTGGGTCCTTACCTGAGAAAGCTCCGCCGCCGTGGTGAGCAGCTCCGCCGTAAGTGTCAGCGATGATCTTACGTCCTGTAAGACCGGAATCGGCGAAGGATGAACCCATAACGAAACGACCTGTAGGGTTTACAAGTACTCTGAAATCAGTATTGAGACCCATTTCCTCAGCTGTTTCCTTCATGATTGCAGAAACGATCTCACGAACCTCGTCAAGAGAGGTCTCCTCTGCATGCTGTGTTGAGATAAGGAATGTATCGATGCGGTGTGTATCGTAGTCAAAGGAAACCTGAGCCTTGGCATCCGGACGAAGCTTCTTGAAGCCGTCCTTAATGTTGAACTCGCGAAGCTTAAGGAGTGCTCTGTTTGAAAGAACATACGGAATAGGAAGAAGTTCTTCTGTCTCGTTTGTAGCATAACCGAACATCATACCCTGATCTCCGGCACCGTCATTGTCAACACCCATAGCGATATCAGGTGACTGCTTTGAGATGAGGATGCGAATGTTGTACTTGTCTACATCTTCAAGTCCGATATTCTTTAAAACATCACGAACTAACTTATCATAGTCAGGCTCATAGTTAGTTGTAACCTCACCAAGGATAGTAACCTCCCAATCCTTGATGGTTGTTTCGGCAGCGATACGGCCTGCCTTATCATGCTGTAAAATGTCTGTTACGATAGCATCTGAAATCTGATCGCAAATTTTATCAGGGTGTCCGTTTGATACCTGCTCTGATGAAAATAACATATAAAAAATCCTTTCTGACGCATTGCGTCCTGGTGTTTCGAAAAGTGGAAAATCTGACAGGAGAATAAGCTCTCCATTAATTTGTTCACTTACCCCCAACATAGAAAGAAATGCTGATGGTTTACAGAAACAAAAAAGCCCGTCGAACAATTCGACCGGCCATAATAAGCATCCTCTTATTGTTCGAAACAAAATTAGTTCGCTCAGGTTAGCACCTTCCGGTTATCCGGGGTTGCTGCGGTTTCATAGCTCCTATGTAGCTCCACCGACTCTGAATAAGTATTTAATTGTACGGCATATTGTATGCATAAGAATAAGGTTTGTCAACTGTTATCTGAAAAATACTTATTGCCGCACGGGTTACCCATGTACTTATCATCGGCATAAGCCCGAAATTTATAAATGTTTATCTGAAAAAATATATACATAAGGTAAAAACGCAGTAAGGTGTTTGGCTAAAATACAGCTTGAATTAACTACTGAGTAACTATTGAGTAATATCTAAATGCCTTAAATAAATGGTTCAATATTGTTAATTTTATTGTATACTAGTAAATGTCTGTATTTTTCGAAGAGGTGCGGATGTCCCGATAGACCGGGACTATATTTCTTCATTCCGGGAGGTGTTCACATGCCTATTAAAGTTCAGAATGATTTACCAGCGAAACATATATTGGAAACGGAAAACATTTTCGTTATGGATGAGCAGAGAGCGAGGTCTCAGGAGATCCGACCGTTGCGTATATGTATTCTCAATCTTATGCCCCTTAAGGAGGATACGGAGCTTGATATCCTGAGAGTTTTGTCCAATTTTCCTATTCAGACTGAGATTACTTTTATGAAAGTGGCTACTCATGAATCCAGGCATACAGATGCATCGCATCTCAACAAATTCTATGTGACATTGGATCAGATAGAAAATGAGCGTTTTGATGGTCTCATCATCACAGGCGCACCTGTAGAGAAGATGGCATTTGAGGAGGTTGAGTACTGGCAGGAGCTTACAGAGATCATGAAGTGGTCGGAAACTCATGTGTTCTCAACATTCCATATATGTTGGGGGGCTCAGGCTGGACTTTACTATCATTATGGTATCAGGAAGGTGATGCTGCCTAAGAAGCTGTCAGGTATATACAGACAGAAGATTCTGCATCGCAAGAAGATGATCATGAGAGGTATGGATGACTACTTCTATGTTCCGATTTCGAGATATACAGGAATCGATGAAGAGGCTGTACGTAATAATCCTGAGCTTTATGTGGTTGCAGAGTCCGTTGACCCGGATGAGGGAGGATCATATATGATTCTTGCCTGTTCCAGCAGACAGATCTTCATAACAGGACACTCTGAGTACGACAAGTATGATCTTGACAAGGAGTATAAGAGAGATACAGCCAAAGGCTTGAATCCAGACATTCCTGTAAATTACTATGAGGATGATGATCCTGAAAAGGAACCTGTTCTCAGTTGGAGATCAACTTCTAACTGTACCTATACAAACTGGCTTAACTTCGTATATCAGGAGACACCTTACGATCTTCATGACCTGAAGCCGGTACAGTATGACAGTTATGTGGAGGGCGGAGATCATTACCAGGAGAGAGATACAACTCTTACATATAAGAAAAACTAAACAATGGAGTTATTATGGACGTTTTAGAAAGATTTATCGAATATGCAAAAATAGACACACAGTCAAGCGAGACAACAGGAACACATCCATCAACAGAAAAGCAGTTTGATCTTGCAAGAATTCTTGAGAAGCAGCTTAAGGAGCTGGGAGTTCAGGATGTTCGTCTCAGCAAGTACTGTTATGTATTTGGACGTATTCCGTCCAACCTTAGCCCTGAGGAGGATGCAGTTACACCTAAGCTTGGATTTATCGCGCATATGGATACATCACCATCTGCCAGCGATGCAGGTGTTAACCCACGTGAGATCAAGAATTATCAGGGCGGGGATATTGTTTTAAACGAGGAGAAGAATATAGTTCTCTCGCCAAAGACATTTCCAAAGCTCAACACAATGATCGGCGCAAACCTTTTGGTGACTGATGGAACTACTCTTCTAGGAGCTGATGATAAGGCAGGTGATGCGGCAATCATGGCTATGGCTGAGTATCTCATGGCTCACCCTGAAGTAAAGCATGGTGAGATAGAGATTGGTTTCACACCGGATGAAGAAATCGGCGAAGGTCCTGATTTCTTTGATGTCGCTGATTTTGGCGCAGATGTTGCCTATACAGTTGATGGCGGTACTCTTGGTGAGATTGAGTATGAGAATTTCAATGCTGCATCCGGCAAAGTAGAGATCACAGGTGTTAATGTTCACCCGGGTGATGCAAAGGGCAAGATGATCAATGCTGCTCTCGTTGCCATGGAGTTCAATGCTTTACTCCCTGAGGATCAGCGCCCGGCTACTACAGAGGGTTACGAAGGTTTCTTCCATCTTACAGGTATCGAGGGTGATGAGGCTCTGACAAAGATGAGTTATATCATCAGAGATCATGATAAGGAGAAGTTTGAGGAGAAGAAGAAAGTATTCCAGAGTGTTGCTGATAAGCTGAATGAAAAGTACAAGGATACTGCAGCTCATGTAGAGGTTGTTCTTAAGGATCAGTATTATAACATGCGTGAGAAGATCGAGCCGGACAACATGTATCTCATCAGCGCCGCAGAAGAAGCATTCAGAAAGGCCGGAGTTGAGCCTGTAACGAAGCCTATCCGCGGCGGCACTGACGGAGCACAGCTTAGCTTTAAGGGTCTGCCATGTCCAAACCTTTCAACAGGCGGAGAGAACTACCATGGCATATATGAGTATCTCAATATTGACTCCATGAGAAAGATGGTAGAGGTGCTTCTGAATATTGCAACAGACATGGTTGGAAAGAAGAAATAAAAAACAATAATGACCAATATATCCATTCAATATTTGATAGTTGTAAATATAATCGCTTTTCTACTCTACGGCCTCGACAAGGAGAAGGCCCGTAAAGGGAAATGGAGGATAAGAGAGAAAGATCTCCTTTTGGCAGCCGTGATCGGAGGCAGTGTCGGAGCTTTTCTGGGAATGCATTTTTTTCATCATAAAACCAGACATTGGTATTTTAGATATGGTATTCCGGCGATAATGTCCTTGCAGGTTATATTATTGATAGTATTGAGAGTCAATGGCTTAGACTTAAATCTATGAGATCATCTGTACACAAGAACACCGAGGGGCAGCAATTTATGCTGTCTCCTCGGTGTATTTTATGAGAATTATGAGTCAAAGAATAGTTTATTTCTTTACTTCGCTTTCAGTCGCCATAAAATCTTTTTTCTTTAAATCACTTTCAGTTGCAACAATATCTTCTCTTTCAAGCTCACTCTTGGTTGCTACATCTTCCGGAGATCCCGCTATAACCGGGAATCTCATCTCCAAAGATTCGTTATCTATATTGAAAGCATAAGTAAACTGTGAATCCACAGAGTCCGTTACCAAACCATTTGCGTAGTCCTCATCAAGGAAGTCATTGTATGGATCCCATCCGGTGATTACCAGCACGGCTTTGTGCCCAGGTTCAAAAGTATAGGATGTAGGCATGAGATAGATAGTGTAGTCATAGTATTCGCCTGCGTTCATTTCTTCAGTTCTTCTTCTGTAATCCTTGCCTTCATATCCACCGCCCGGATTCTTGAGATCAGTATATCCGAAGGTGATGAGCTTTGCTGTTGTGTTGCTCTTTACATACTCCTGAACCTTAGTGTATGGAAGTCCGCCTCCGGTTTCAACAGCTGCAAATGTCTTTGTCGGAAGAGTGTCATTAAGTCTGTGTTTGGTCATATATGCCTTGAAGCTTGTTTCCTCATCTATAGTATCCAGAAGCATAGCGGAAACAACCAGTCCGTCCTTATCGACATCCTTGGTTGACAGCTTGAGATGCACCTCAGGAACACCTGTGAAGGTATAGTTATCAGGTACTTCATAAACATATTTCGCATGTACGCTGTCCGGTAATGACAGATAGTAGTTGTCTCTTACATTCTCTCTGCCAAATTCATCTGTTCCTTGATAGTACTTGGTAAATGTCGATCCTATAGCTGTAGTGTCTACATGAGAGAAGTTGTCCGGATTGACTTTCTTGTCAAAGTCAAATGTATGATACTTGAAATCATCCCATGTATCATAGGTTCTGTAGGAACCGTCAATATTGCTCTGCACAGATACCTGAGGAAGACTTTCTATGTCGTTATCGATATCATAGAGGTAGTGAGAGAGCCATTTATTCATGATATCCTGCCAGAGAGTATCATTTATGACCATTCCGTCAAGTGTGGAGTGACCGTTTTGATGAAGCACGAGCTTATATGGCTGTCCTGCACTTTCAAAGGCTCTGGCCATGAGGTCGGACTGCTTGGTAGTAACATTAAAATCATTGAGACCATGCACTATGAGAGCTGAGCAGTTTATCTTTGATGGATCAAGAGTATAATCCATCTTTTCCCAGATATCATCATAGTCTCCGTTTGAGGCACGCTGATCCTCGGATAACTGCCACAGGAAGGATGCGTAGTCATCGTTTACTACAGTCCATTGATCATCCAGGAATGCTGCGCCGCTGTTGTAGTTTGCAAGTGAGTATGCATAGGCTGCATCATTTGACCTTGGAACGCCCTGGAAATTGGTGTAGTCGTACCAGGAAGCTATACCGGCAAATGGAATGATGGTCTTTAAACCTTTGACTCCGGAAGTGGCTACCTCAAATGGAAGAGTACCGCCGTATGAGCAGCCTGTCATGGCTACATTGCCATTGGACCAGTCTGCCTTGATGGTAATGTCGTTGTACGGATCTGTATATGCTGTTCTGTCGCCTGTCAGCCATTCTACAACACATTTATGTGCATCTCTTTCAAGGTCAAAGCCACAGAGCTCAAATCCTTCTGAACCATAGGTTCCGATACCGCCGGCTTCAACGACTGCAAAGCCTCTTACGAGGTAGTAATCATAGGCAGATGCATATGTGTATCCGATGTCATTTGAAAATGGTACCGTGTAGTTCCAACTCTCCGGAGCTGCAATTTCAGCCGCCTCAAGAGTAGTCATAGTGCCTTTAGGAGTGCGTTTTTGTCCGGGTTCATAAAGCTTCTCGTAATCAAATGGAGTTTTGTTCAAAAACATCGCTGAATTTT
>DGVW01000074.1 GCA_002396005.1 Oribacterium sp. UBA4274 | reverse complement strand
AGGAGCAGTCAGTAGCAGAGACGGAAAACATAATAGAAAACTCTGAAGCACCGGAGAAAATCAACGAAAAGGTATATGAAGATATATCAGAAGTTACTAAGCATAACAAATCAATAGCAAAAACATGGATTCCTGTAGCGGGTGCAGTCTTGATTGTTGCATTGGGAGGTTATGCAGTATGGAGTCATCAGCCATCGCAGATGTATTCAAAAATTTCCAAGATAGCGGCAGAAGCTTACCAGAATGGTAATTATCTTGTGGCAGAAGAACAATACTCTAAATTATCGGAGTATGGAGCTTTAGATGTAGAGATGTATACTAATCTTGCTGACTCATATATCAATACAAATCAACATGATGATGCCGTATCGATCTTGAAAAAGGCATTAGCTGAGTATCCCGATGATAAGGCATTGAGCAGCAGACTGGAGGAAATCTATCCATCAGTTCAAATATCGCCGGCGATAGGTACCTATAATGAGCCTATAGTAGTGGAGCTGGCTTCGTCAGGTGTAGATATTTACTATTCTATATACGGCAGCTGTGAGGCTGGTGATAATATAAAATACGATAGCCCATTTACATTGGATGAAAATGGTGAGTACACAATAGATGCGTATTGTAAAACCACAGAGGGGTACAGTGGTCCAACAAATTCTGTGACATACGTTATAGATATTGAAGAGGAAACTGAGACCGTTAGTGAGGATGCAGAGAGCGATATTGAGGAAACTCAGAATGATAGTGGCGAGTTTGACGTTGCTGCTGAATATGCTCAGTATCCTAATACTATGATTGAGATACAGTCTGCAGAGAGACAGGATATGGGTGAGTATTCTGTATTTGAGGCGAAGGTTTATCATGGACATACAAGTGACAAGCCGGAGGGTGATGCCAGAACTGAAACTGTAAAGATCAGCAACAGTGCATGGTTAAACTATGTGGATTACAACTATGGTAAAATTCCTGTCAGGGACGCATATAAGTTCTTACCATATATAGGTATGCTAAATGCTACCACAGATGAGAATGGAGTTATAACCCAATTCGACTTTATACTTGGAAGCCAGAAATAAGGATGGTGTTTTTCACGATCTGTATTCTCTTGGTGTACATCCGTAGGTTGCCTTGAACAATCTGTGGAAGTAGCTTGTATTTTCATATCCTATGACCAATGCTACATCTACAGTGGAGAGATTGGTGTTTTTGAGGAGGTAAGCAGCCACCTTCATACGTTTCTGCATCAGAAGCTCCTTAAAGGTTACACCGGTATTCTTTTTTATGATTCTGCTCATAGTATAGATATCAATGCTGTTCTTTTCGATAAAGTCGGAAAGAGCAGCATTTTTGTATTCTGTTTCGATATAGTTCAGGAGCTTGATGATGAGGTTCTGCTCATAGGAGTTTTCTGGTACGCGAATGTTTACCGCCTGCTCTACCAAATGGTCAAATAGCAGTGTCATGCTTTGCTGTGCAAGGTTTCTTGTGTATGTTGGATTGTTTAACATGATCCAGATCAGATTTTCCATGAGATTCTGAACCGGAAGCATATCTCTGACCGGAAAGTAAAGATAGTTTCCGCCCATGTCTTTGTCAGTCAGGCAACTAATCAGAAAGTCACGGAGAGGATTTCTGTCTCCGGACAGTTTTGGCAGAACATCGTCAAAGAACTGAGGACGTATCATGAAGTTTACTGCGATATCATCATTTCCGGCAGGTAATATCTCCTGAGTTGCGTGCTGATTCATAAACAGAAGATCACCCTCCATGAGAGTGATAGGTTGGTCATCAATGAGATGGCGGGTGCTGCCCTGGCACATGTAAACAAACTCTACATAGTTGTGAGTGTGCTTCGGGAAGTGTACGAATCGTGTGTGTGGGCGAATGTCCATGAGCTTGCCGTTATCAAGGACTCTTGCATAATCTATGACGGTATTTTTATCACCTTTTTCCGGAGCATAATAAAGTGAGCGGTCAATGCTCTTGTGACCACTCAGCAATTCTTTTTCTTCATGAGTGAGTTGTGATAGCCGGTTCAGTATTTCCTGATTCATTTTGAAAAGATCCTCTTATAGATTAAGTATTTTGCTATTATCATAAAATACAACTTATAAACAGTTAATGCAAACAAGATTAAACGGCGGGTTCATATGTTTATGAGACAAGCATTATCAAAAATAAGATAAATCTTAATGGTATGAATACGAATGGTTGAATTATACTAGCGTAAAAGGGTCTCTGTGACCATGATATAGCTGTTCAGGATATGATTGATTTAGGAAAAATTTCTAGAAAGGGAAACATCTATGAAAAAATGCTTAAAACTACTGATGGTAACTTTAGGTAGTGTCTGTGCCATGGGAATGACTTCTCTGGCAGGAAACTGGGTCGGTAATGCAGGAAGTGGCTGGTGGTATGTCAATGCGGATGGAACTTACGGATCATACAGAGCTGCTGCAGATTGTCCTCAGGTTGATGGAATATATACCTTTACATCCGGACTTGCAGAAGGTGTAGGAAACTATTACACGATAGAACCTGGGTTGCAAAATATCATTCTTATGAGAAAAGACCCGGAGACCATAACTGTATTCATGAATAATCAGGCAATCGATTTTGTTTTATCTGAGGAAACTATGTACTGGGATGAAGGCGGAAATGGTACCAGAGGCCTGGAGGTCTATGACAACGGAACTCTTGATCTCTATTTGGAAAACCGTAATACCTACACAAAAATTCAGTGATTTTGTTCTCCGTCCTCTTTACCTTGAAACTGAAATATGAGGCTGTAACAAAATTATAAATATTAAAGGATTCAGTGACTATCTTAGAGTAGCCGCTGAATCCTTTGCAGACCATACACCATCTATACCGAACAGTATCGGGAGAGATAAAACTGCTATAACCTGAAATACCCGATTTCTCAGAATTCAAATACTTTCAGCTCGGCATTTTTTATTCCAAAAGCAGCGAACTCTTCATTGGTCATGTTACTGAAATATGACATGATGAACCGGGAGATTCCATTGTGAGCCACCAAGAGATAGACTTTATCGGGTTCGCTCTTTATATCATCAAGCAGGTTGTAAATTCTTTGGGCAACACGGAACATAGACTCTCCTCCATCATAGTCATCGATGAAATTCTGCTTGGCAAGTTTAAAATCCTCACCATTCCTTGGGGTAGATTCCCATTTTCCGAAATTCTGTTCTATAAGACGAGGTTCAACTCTTACCGGAATTCCCGTGATTTTAGAAATCTCCACAGCAGTATCATGAGCTCTGGATAAAGGGGATGTTAATATCTCATCTACATGAACTTCTCCGGCATCGATTCTTTTCTTAAGCTCTGTCGCAGTTTCCCTGGCCTGCTCATGACCCTTTTCGGTCAGCGGGCTGTCTGTGGCTCCGCATATCTTGTTTTCAACATTCCAGACTGTCTGTCCGTGACGTACAAAATATAATTTTCCCATGTAGTACTCCTTTATAAATATTCAGCAGCACATTGCACACCAATGTGTACGTTAGCGTTTATCAGTGATTGGCAAATATCTTTGACACTCAGGCCATAATCTCTCTTTTGGCAAATATCTTTGAACAAAGTTACGATTATCGTATCATTCAGGCTATCTTATCATATTCCGGGTCTTGTGGGGCTGATATTTTTGTATATCGAAATTCATACATCATAACATAGAACGAAAACACAAAACTAATAGGACTGATTGCTATCAGGTTCATAAACGTAGATATAGATTGTGACTATATCTGACAATCGAAATCAAGTATTAGCCTTTAACTGATTCTACAACTATACTGTCAACATCACAAAGTTAAAGAAGGGGGCGCAACATGGGAGATTTAAGAGATACTATCAAAAGTCATGTAAAAGAAAACCTGAAGATTTATCAGGATATAGCATTACAGATTCATGATAAACCTGAAGTTTCCAATTATGAATTTTTTGCCAGCAAAGTACTGTCCGATCAGCTTGCGAAGGAAGGATTTGAAATTGAACTTCCCGCAGCAGGTCACAGAACGGGATTTGCGGCAAGGTATAAGAGCGGACAACCTGGTCCGGTGGTTGTATTTCTGGCTGAATATGATGCATTGGCCGGACTTGGACATGGATGTGGGCACAATATTTTTGGTGCGACTTCCTCATTGGCGGCGGCAGCATTAAAACAGGTGATCGACTCAGTAGGTGGTGAGGTAAGAGTGTACGGGACACCTGGAGAAGAGGGCGGTGAGAATGGAAGTGCCAAAGGATCCTTTGTAAGAGAAGGGTATTTTAAGGATGTTGATTTTGCCTTGTGCACACATCCGGGTGGAGACGAGGAGCATTTGCTGTCCTCCAGAAATTATGCCTGTGCTCCTGTAGACATCGAGTTTCATGGTAAATCCGCACACGCAGCAGGGGATCCGGAACATGGCATCAATGCTTTAGATGCACAGATACTGGTATACAACGGCATATCAGTACTTCGCCAGCAGTTGACTGATCGTATACGCATACATGGAGTAATAGTTGATGGCGGTACTGCTCCAAATGTTATTCCGGATTATACAAAGTCTAAATGGTATATAAGAGCAGCTGACATAGAGACTCTTTATGAATTGAAAGAGAAGGTTGAACATATAGTTCAGGGAGCGGCACTTGCCACAGGATGCACAGGAAGTCTCAAACTATATCAGAATCTTGTGGAAAATATGGTACTTACCCCATCCTTTGATGCGATCTACGAAAAAAATCTGGAGCTTTTTGGTCAGAAGATCACACATAAGCCGGATAAGATTCAGCCGGGTTCCAGTGATGTGGGTAATGTTTCTCAGGTAGTTCCTACCATCCAGACTCATATTTCTATTTCAGATAAAAAGATAGCAGGACATTCTATTGATTTTGTTGAAGCCTCGGCAAGCGAAAAAGCATTGAATGCTATAGGATTAGGGGCCAATGTTCTTGCATTTACAGCATTGGATCTTCTTGAGGATCCTGAACTGCTTTCAAAAATCAAAGAAGATCATCGTTGGCACGTGGAGCATCAGAAAGACATTGAGTGATACAGTTTACTAACCGGAGTTTTGCTGAGATCTGGTCTGATGAATCATCAAAATGCCGAAGCACATAAGTGATATATGGAGAGATCTGAAGATATGATTGAAATCAAGAATCTAGAAAAGACTTACGATATAAATAATCATAGTGTTCATGCTGTCAATGATGTCAGCATAACTATCAATGATGGTGATATCTATGGTGTGATAGGCTACTCCGGAGCAGGTAAAAGTACACTTGTCAGGTGTATCAATTTTTTGGAAAGACCGGAGGCAGGCACTATCAATATCTCTGGATTTGGCAAAGTCATAGCAAACGCGGGACGGCTCTATCTGGAAAGAGATGGAAAGCCAAGACCTCTTCTGGATAAAGACCTTCGGACATTGCGTAAATCTATAGGTATGATTTTTCAGCATTTCAATCTTCTGGACAGAAGCACGGTTTTCGATAATATTGCATATCCACTGAAGTATAGAAATTATACCAAAAATGAAATCCGAAACAGAGTTAATGAGTTGTTGAAGCTGGTAGATCTTGAGGATAAGAGAGATGTGTATCCGTCACAGCTTTCAGGAGGACAGAAACAAAGAGTTGCTATCGCAAGAGCTCTGGCAGATTCTCCAAAGGTACTTCTGTGTGATGAAGCCACAAGTGCTCTTGATCCTGACGCAACGGAATCCATACTTCGCCTGTTGAAAGAGCTTAACCAGAAATTGGGACTGACCATAGTTTTGATCACTCATGAAATGGCTGTGATCAAGGAAATAGCAAATCATGTTGCAGTTATGGAAAATGGTCGCGTGGTTGAGGATGGAGAAGTTTATGACATTTTTGCATCACCGGAACGATCCATAACAAAAAGATTTGTGGGAACTTCAAACGGACTCGGGAAAATCAGTAAGTTGATTGATGACAAGGCAGTCGATGCCGTCCCGACAGATCGGAAAAAGCTCATAAAACTGACATTTATCAGAAGTTCAGTAAATGATGCTCTTATTTCAAGAGTTTCAAGAAAATTTGATGTGGATCTGAGTATAGTTCTTGCCAATGTAGACCTGGTGGAGGATACACCGCTCGGTAATATCATCGTAGAGTTAAGTGGAGAAGCAGAAAGAGTTGAAGCAGCATTAAAGTATATTGAAGAATGTGGTGTACGCATAGAAGGAGTAAAGCGATGAAAGAGATTTTTCAAAGTATATTTCCTAATGTATGTAAGTATTGGAATATGTTTATAGACAGTTTGACTGCGACGGAGCAAATGTTTTTGATTGCCGGATTACTGACATTCTTTATCGGCGGAATCTTTGGAATCATTTTGATCATTACTAAACCGGATGGTATAAAGCCTAATCGGGTGATCCATGCAGTATTTGAAATCATAACCAATGTTTTTCGTTCGATTCCATTTATCATACTATTGATTTTTCTGATTCCACTGACGCGTTTTATAACAGGAACAGCCATAGGTGTTTCCGGAGCAATAGTTCCGTTGGTTTTTGGAGCGGTTCCTTTTTTTACAAGACAGATAGAAAATGCTCTTAGTGATGTAGATCCAGGTAAGATCGAGGCAGCAAGAGCTATGGGGAGCAGTACAGTTGGTATCATTTTCAGGGTATATCTTTCTGAAGCATTACCTGATATCATCCGTGCAACTACCATAACGGCTATATCTATGATAGGTCTTACTACATCAGCAGGTGCTGTAGGAGCAGGAGGTATAGGCAGTTTTGCAATCAACCAGGGGCAGAACATGCATTATCAGGATGTTGTAAATCTGTGTGTCATATTACTTTTGATAGTAGTAGCACTTATACAGTCTATAGGGTCTGCTCTGGCAAGAGCAACAGTAAACAGAAAATTGTTTTCTCGTTAGCTTAAGTAAGGCACTGCATGAGTTTATATATGTAAAGAAGTGGCTGATAAAAGTCGCGTGATTTGGATTGAAAGAAGGAGAAAAGTATTATGAGAAAGAAAGTATTTAATGCAATTATATCTTTGGTTCTGGCAACAACGGTTGCGGCATCTCTCAGTGGATGTGGTGCAACTGAAGCACATGCAGCAGGAGGAAACGAAGCAAAGGAATCCTCAAAAACAGGGGGACCGATAAAAATCGGTGTACCGAGTGATGCTACAAATCAGGCAAGAGCTATCAATCTACTGGCAACTGCAGGGCTCATCAAAGTGAATCCGGATGCCGGATATACTCCGGAACTTGCAGATGTGACAGAATATCTGTACAACATTGAAATCGCTCCGGCAGCAGCCAATACACTCGTTGCAACACTGGATGACTATGCTGCATCAACAATTAATGGTACATATGCCGTTCCTGCCGGACTGTCACCTAGTAAAGATGGCCTCATCACTGAGGTGCAGGAGGTAGGCTCAGATAACCCTTATATCAATGTTATAGTTGCAAGAACACAAGACAAGGATAATGAGACCTATAAAAAGATTGTAGATGCATATCAGACACAGACTATCGCAGAGTATATACTTGAGAAGAATAAAGAATCATCAGTTCCGGCTTTCGAGTATGATAAAAATTATAGCGTAGAAGCAGATTTTGTCGATAAACTTGAGGGATATAACTCTGATAAATCCGGAAAACAGGTTGTAAAGATTGGAGTATGCGGTACTGCCGATGTATGGAAGGCAGTGCAGAAAGTATTGGATGATGAAAACGCAGGTATATACATCGAACCGGTTATATTTGATGCTTATAATCTGCCTAATGAAGCTCTCAATAGTGGAGAGATTGATTTGAATGCATTTCAGCACAAGGCATATCTTCAGTCAGAGATTGATTCTCAGGGCTATGACATTACACCTATAGGAGATACATCATCAGCTCCTTTGACACTATATTCAAAAAAGGTTGCAAGCCTTGATGAGTTGAAGGAACTGGCAGGAAAGAAATGATACCTTAAGGGTATAGTTGTCAGTGATGTGACTGTTGGGGAAGGAAAGCGACTCGGAGCCGAAGCTACAGAAGAGGATGTCAAGACCTGGACAGAACTCCTCGGAATGTAAGAGTTTCTTATATATGAAAGTATTTGATAGTCATCAATGGAAATGATGAATGTCATTTTATAAAAGGACAGGTATTACGGAGATGTAGTACCTGTCCTTTAATACTTTTATGGATGGGTTGTAGAAAAATGAAATCAATTCAATACGCAGAAGGACTGTGCCAATCTATCACGCGTAATGGTATCTTGTATTAAAACGAAACAAGCATATCAGTGAGAATACAAATGCTGACATTTCTGCTACTACGATTGCAGACCATATACCATCTATACCGAATAGGCCCGGGAGAACCAAAACCGCTATGACCTGGAACACCAGAGTTCTCAAAAAGGAAATAACAGCCGAAATGAGACCGTTGTTAAGACCGGTAAAAAATGCTGATGCAAATATACTGAGTCCGCTAAAGAGATATGATATGGAGTAAATACGTATCGCATGTTTGGTCAGCATATAGAGTTCCGGATCATTTTTCGTGAAGATACCGGCCAAAAGTCCCGAGGTAAGAAGTGATATCGTAACGATGATGAAACTTGCTCCGCCAATCAGTTTCATGCTGCGGGTGAAAACATTTTTCAGCTCTTTGTAATTGCCGGCCCCCAGGTTGTACCCTGCGATAGGAGCCACACCCATGGAATATCCCATGAAGATGCCGATAAAGATGATCGTAGTGTACATGATGATTCCGTATGCTGAAACCCCCAGCTTACCTGCAAATCTCATAAGCTGATAGTTGTAGAGCATGTTTACAACGGACATGGAGATATTGGACAAAAACTCAGATGAACCGTTAATGACAGCCTTGAGCAGCGACTTCATGTTGCATAAAGGCTTACCAAGTCTTAGTTTTGAGTCGTTTGGTAACAGGAAGTAAATAACAGGAGCAATGCCACCGATGAACTGACCTATGATGGTTGCAAGTGCTGCGCTCCACAGCCCCCACTTAAAGACTCCCATAAAAACAGCATCAAGGATTATATTGGCTATTCCTGCAATAAAAGTGATTTTGAGTCCAAGCTGTGGTTTCTCTGCAGTTATCAGAAAAGCCTGGAAACAAATCTGTAACATAGCCGCAGGAAGGCCGATAAAAGAGACTCTGGCATAAACGGTGCAGTAAGGAAGCATTTCATTGCTCGCACCCAGTAAGGATGCCACTTGTGGAGTGATCACGAAACCGATGGCTGAAAGCAGCAGGCCAATGCCGATAACAGTATATATGATGAAAGAGAAAATACCATTGGCTATTTTCTGTTTTCCAAGCCCTAATGTCATAGCCACCAGAGCACTGCCGCCTGAGCCAAACATAAATCCGATGGCTGAGATAAGCATGATAAAAGGAAATATCAGATTCAAGGATGCAAAAGGTGTGCTGCCGACATAATTGGACACATAAAATCCGTCAACAACATTGTATATGGATGTAAATATCATCATGAGTATAGATGACATGGTAAATCTCAGTAATGTTGAATATGTGAAATGGTTTGATAATTCTATAGCGTTGAAGTCAGACTTCTTATTATAACTTCTTCTCATCGATTCCTCTCTTATAACTTGTCACACTCTTCCTTGAGTGAATTCAGATATCTGTTGCTAAGTTCTATGAACATGTCTCTTTCAGCGGTTGTCCAGGACTGAAACACTCTGTTTTCTATATCAACAAACACACTTATCTTGTCCTTGATGATTCCTTCGCCTTTTTTGGTCAATGTGAGATGCTCGTTTTTTTGACCAGTCAGTGGCTCAAATATACCTGCATTGATCATTTTTTTCACAGCAGAATGGATGGTTTGCTTACTAAGTCCATAGAGACTGCAGATCTTTTTTTGGGAAATATCTTCGTTCACAGCAACTTCATACAAGATGAGCGATTCTGTATCAGATAAACCTAGTTTTCGATTGATCTCGTGATAAACATTGGCGATTTCGCTGTTAATAGTGTCATATTGGTGGACTGTTTTATCTTGATTAAGCATTTGTGACCTCCTTGCTGGTCTGATTTCGGACTTTTAGAATTATAGTCCGAAATCAGACCAACGTCAAGAAGGTTTTAGATATCTGAAAATATCGGAGGAAACTACAGTTATTTCGTGAAGGGACTTCTGGAAGGAACAGAGGATGCTCTGACGGATGATGAGAGGCGGGTAAAACGCCCCTCTTTCTTTGACTGGGATATGCAAGGGAGAGGAACTTCCTGCAGAAAGCGAGGTGGAAAAGATGGCATTGAAACACAGTGACATAAAAATAATTGATGCCTGATAAGGATTTTTGATAACTCTTTACACATAGATTATTTATATAATAACAATATATTGTTAACTGAATCTCAAAATCAGGATTCAGAGAGAAGAAGAGTCAAGGAGAATTGCATGGAGAAGAAAATCAGTAGACGTTCTTTTTTAAAGGGCGCGGCTGCAACCGGTGTGGGCGCAGCTATAGGTTTGATCGGTGTAGGATGTGACAGGGCAAATGAGATACCGGAGGCAACAGAGGGTACTGCGGTATCGGAAAGTACAGCTGCGGCAGGGACTACGGCAGCTGCAGAAACAGCAGCAACCGGTGAAAGTGCCGGTTCAACAGAGGCTGTGAAAACATTTCTCCCGCAGGAGAACTATGACATCAGTGAAACCCGTGATTTTGATGTAATAGTTGTAGGTGCCGGTGGCGGTGGAATGAGCGCTGCTATAAGATCTGCGCAGCTTGGCATGAAAACTGTGCTGTTGGAGCAGAGAAATGTCACAGGCGGAACAACACTTTTTACAGAGGGACTGTTTGCTATCAACAGCCACATACAGAAGGAGAATGGAAAGAACCCACCTGATCTCGGATATGATCTTTTTACTCGTGCTATGGATTTCCATCACTGGTATGCTGATGGTGCACTTTTCAGGAAGTATATAGACAACTCAGGAGAGAATATCGCCTGGCTTGAAAGTGTAGGAGTCGAGTTTCAGGGGACTGGAACCATGTGTGATAATGAGTACAACACCTGGCATCAGTACAAATATGAAGAAGGTCAGATTTCCGGAAAAACATATGTTGATAATCTGACAAAGGCAGTTACTGAGGCCGGAGCTACACTTGTGCTTGGAAGTGAAGGTGTAAATATCATCCAGGGTTCAGATGGGGCTGTAACAGGAATCATTGCCAGGGAAGAAGATAAGTATATTCAGTATAATGCTTCAAAGGGAGTTATCCTTGCAACAGGAGGCTACTCTGACAATCCGGAGATGATCCGTGAGTTTGGTAAGAATCCTGACAGAATCGATCCGATGGGTGCCGGTGGAAGAAATGGATTCGGTATCAATGCTGCGCGTCAGGCCGGAGGAACTCTGGCACCGGCGCCTGGATGTCTTGTATTTTATGGCGGATGCATACCGGGAGTTATGTATGGAACACATCTCTACTGCGCATCAGCTTTCCAGCCATACTTCTGGATAAATGGAGAGTGTCAGCGTTTTGTTAACGAGTACTATGCAGAGCGTAATTTTACATTCTCCGGAAATGCTCAGAGTATGCAGGATCGTGTTATTTCCATAGTGACTCAGAAGCAGATGGATGAGATGTATGAGTACGGTGGTACCTTTGGATGTGGTGAGTATATACATGCCGGTGAACCATTGAGTGAACTTTGGGACCAGTTCAAGGCACAGAAAGATGGTGGCAATCAGTATGTTCATGGACCGATGGAAACATTGGACGATGTGGCTCAGGAACTTAACCTTGATGCTGATGCATTAAAAGCTTCCATAGAGAAATATAACGGCTTCTGCGAGAAAGGTGTGGACGAGGAATTTGCAAAGGATGCGAAGTATTTACTGCCATTGGAGAGCGGTCCTTACTATGCATTTGAACTTTTTGCAGGAATTTTCACCACAGTTGGTGGTATGAAGATCACTCCTGATGCTCAGGTTCTTGATGCTAATGCTAAGCCAATCCCACATCTTTATGCAGTTGGATGCGATGCAGGCGGAATCTATGGAGACTCCTATGATGTAAGCATTTGCGAAGGATCATGTCAGGGATTTGCTGTTTATAGCGGTAAGGCAGCTGCTGAGCATATCGCGGAAAACAACTGATTCCATATAGATAGAGATTATGTAAGTGCAGTTATCGGTAGAAATACCGGTGACTGCACTTATTGTTGATTATTCTGCGATTAATGGTATTCTCATTTTGGAGGAGATGGAAATGGATTTTTACAGAATAGAGTGCTTTTTAACGGCAGCAGAAACTGGAAATATGACAAAGGCAGCAGAGAGGATGTGCATGACGCAGCCTGCTATGTCATTTCAGATACGTGAACTGGAAAAAGAATTGCATGTGACACTTTTTGAACGTGATCGTGTAGGAATCAGGCTGACAGAATCCGGAAAAATAGTACATGCAGGTTTATCACATATCATGGATAGTTATCGCAGATTATTGAACAAGATACCTCAAAACGGTTATGGTAAGCAACATCTTACTATAGGGTATCATGGTTTCATAAACTGGGCCGGACTTCATAGTTTTATTGCTGTCTTTTCAAAAAAACACCCTGAGATTGAAGTTTCGATTCTGGAGCAACAGTGTAAAGAACTCGCTGATTATCTGGAACTGGGAACGCTGGATGTGGCCATTCTCCTTACTCAGGAAGTTAAAAACAGGCATGGATTGTCTTCAGTACCACTGTTTAATGAAAGTACTTGTTTTGCAGTTCCGGAAACACATCCTCTGGCAGACAGGAAAAGTGTTTCGGCAGAAGATATAAAAGAAGAAATCATCCTTATGAATAATCATAACTCAGTATGTATGAAGGAACTTGTTGATAATCTGATCCGTTCCGGAATTCCTTCCGAGCATTTGAGATTTGAAGAACAACCGGGGGTGTGCCTTGCCATGGCCGTTGCCGGTCAGGGTCTCGCGTCGCTGCCAAAATCTTTTCAGCAGAATAACCTTCCTTTGCGTTATGTTGATTATGATTCTAAGGTTTGTCATATATATCATTCGCTGGCATGGAACAGTGACGCACATAATCCTGCAGTGAAACTGTTTTGCGAGGAGGCCGGCAGAGTTTCATGGCCTTATCGGTTATTATAAAAACGATCTGTGCCATTATAGATTTGGTGCGGCGCTTTGGTCTGAGTTGGGTTTTAGGTCAGCTTCTTCTGTACCTTATCCAGTTCCTTTTTCACATCATTACCGTTCAGGGCATTCTGTTCGGCAGCGATGATGTCCTTTTTGGCCTGTGCCCACTCGGCTTTTTCAGTGGGATAGAACTTGCAGTTATTAAGGATATCGAGCCATGCACCGAAGTTGGTATCATACTTTGCCATATATTTCACACCGGATTTCACTACCGGAAGGAATCCCTCCATTTCAACCCAGGCTGTATAGTTCTCGGGCGCAAAGAAGAATGTCATGAATTCTCCGATAGCTTCATTTCTTGCGTCCTGATCGGAAGCATCATCATCC
>DGVW01000014.1 GCA_002396005.1 Oribacterium sp. UBA4274 | reverse complement strand
CCATATGCCGATATTTTAGAAATGCCGATAAATTTTCTGCAAGATCCCATGCCTGACCCAATGTCAGGCACAGGTAATAAACTATCGGCATTTATTTCAATCCACAAAGCCGTTTGATAGCATCTTCGTCATTGGCATACTTGAACACCACATCATCCTTAAAGACGGAACTGTCACTATCGCTAAGTTTATGCAGTGCTTCCCGCTTCATCTCTTCAGTGATCTTGGCGTAGAAACGAGTCGTTTCTATATTCGAATGACCAAGCCATTCAGATATAGTAGGGAGTGGCACCCCTGCCTGATACAGGTGCATTGCCCTCGTCCTTCGCAGAAGATGTGAATGCAGATGGATTAGATCTGGATTGCTTTTGCGAACCTCTGCTTCACATCCTGAAAGTATGCGGCTGACATTATCACTGGACATTTTGTTTCTCCGGCCATTTCGGAAAGAATAAAACACCAGATTCTCCGAAGTCTTGTCTGGATGGTATTTTTCGCAGTAACCTTCAAACTGGCTCCATATTTCCTTGGATAAGGGTGTAATCCTATGTTTCTTTCCTTTTCCGTAGAAATGGACATCAGCCTCCCCGTTGGATGTCGCTTTAACATCAAGGAGTTTTAGTGACAACACCTCGTTTATCCGTGCACCGCTTTCATACAGAAGCGATAGGAGAAAACGATCTCTTATAGCTTCACGGTTGCTATCCGTACTTTTAAGAATTAGGTACACATCATTAACTGAAAGCCATGTAAAATCGATGACCCTTTCATCATCAACATCGCTTATCTCGCGGATTGCCTCATACTCATCAAGGGAGATTGCGTTCTTTTTATAAAGGTACTTGCAGAACCCCCGCAGATCTGACAGACGATGGTTTATGGTCGGCGCCACATTTTTGCGTTCAGATTTCAACCAAGCCATGAATTCTACTATGTTTTTCTGGCTGAAGTCAGATGACTGCATTGTTAGGACAGTTACCTTTTTTTCGGATTCAAGGTATGTCACGAACAGATTTATGCTGTATCTGTACGAGTCGATTGTGTCTTTATCGCGATTCCTGACACCTGGAAGGTAGGTTCTCATAAATTCACCCATAAGCGATACAAGGCGTGGATCCGTAGCTTTAATCCTCATCTTCTGGCACCCCCTTTCCATAAACCTGGGAAAGGAGATCCCAATCTACGGCTTTGGACTTACGCAGATTCTCTGGGAGAAGGTGGATATAATAAAGCGTTGATGTGAGTTCTGAATGCCCCATATATGCCGAAAGGTACGGCAACAATTCCATCACATCCTTACCGTTGTTTATCCAGCGGATTATATTACGCGAAGCAAAAGCGTGCCGCAGATTATAAGGCCTTGGAGTCCCCCTCCATGAAATGCCGTTCTTTGAGATTAGGTTCCTCCATACTTGGTTATACCATGATGTTTCATATGGTGTGCCGTCCCATTTTTGAAAGAACCATTGCCTCTTTCCTGCTACGGAATCGTATTTCCGGCAGAGAGCGCACATATCCTCTGACATAATGATGTGCCGATCCTTGTGCCTCTTGGACTGCCGTATATAAACGTCTCCTGTAACTAGGTCTACATCCTTGGTACGTATCGCAGGAGGCTCCTGCGGGCGAAGACCACAGCAGTAAAGCAACCGGCTATACACCGGAAGCACAACCTCTGGCAAATATCTTTTCCCAGAGGTTGTGCCAACATATGAGTCAATCGTTTTGAATAGCCCAGAGAGTTCATCATCAGTAAACAAGTAGGGATTGAAGGCTATGCGCTTTACTACATAGTCGTCATCCGGTATGTAATCGTCATATCCAAGGAAGTTTAGGTATTTCGTGTACTCCCGCAGGAGAGAGATGAAGGCGGCTTTACTGTTGATAGTGTAAGGGTAATAAGTGAGCCACTCGTCTACCATTTCTTGGGTAATGCGATCAGACAGGGGATGGTTCTTTACACAAAAGTTTATAAAGGGAGGAACCGAGCTCCTGTATGTGGAGGTGGCGTATCCGACGGACTGACGATATTTCATCATCTCATCAAATGCGTCATTGAGTTTTTTATCAAGGGTCATGTTCCAGCACCTCCCTCCAAGGATCTGGTGCTTTCTGTATGCCCAAAATAGAACCCGCTGGTAATAGGCACATCCGAAAAGTCCATTGCCACGAATGATATCTGGCGCGTATCGTGTGTGATGTACGGCTTATCCTCGGTGATGGATTTGTGTCCCATCATCTGAGACGCGGTTTCAATGGGAACTCCTCTTGAAACCATAACCGTTTCAAAGGAACGTCGTAAACTATGGAACCCTCTGAATGCGATTTTTGATACGCCTGCTTTTTCGCAATACTTGTCAATCATGCTGCCAAATCCCTTTGACAGTCTTCGATACGGAGCCTTTACTGTTACGAAAACCTCAGGAATATCGCATTTAGGACGCCAATCGAGGATATAATCAGCCAAGGCATTCATGGTGGCACCGTTCATTTCGGATACGATTGGCGTATGAGTTTTTGACTGTACTACGGATACTTTGTGATTGTGCCAGTCTATATCCGATAACTTAATGCCTATGATGTCGATTCCGCGAAGCCCGGTGCAGTATGCGACGAGTATAATCGCCAGATCCCTCTTGCCAATGGTACTGTCTGTATCAGCTGCCTGAGCTATTCCTGAAATCTCATCTTCGGAGTAGGCTGGGATAATGCGCCGGTGGTCATTCTTCAGTTTCAGCAGAGTATAATCACGGTGTAGGTAACAGTTTCCATGAGCCCGAAGGTACTCCGTGGCGTACTTTACACACCTTAACGTACGTCCGGTACTGCCTCCGTTCGAAATCGGTACTTCGTCAATCAGAAATGACATGACTGTAGTGTCATCAATGTGTTCCGGCTTTATCCCACACTGTTCAGCGTACCACAGAAAATGTCTGGTGGGGGCTCGAAGATCGTTTTTTGTTGCGTTACTGATAGGGTAACTATCGAGTATCATTTCAACGAGTCTGCTTGTTTCGTCGGATACGATGTACTTGAGCGGATGAAATTTAGTGCTCGAAAAATCAACAACGCCGCTTTCCGCAAGTGAAGACAGCATACGGATAACACGCAGTTGGAATCGATGATATTCCTTTCATATTTCACCAGAAGAACACCTTGTGTCAAGAGTGTCCTTGTATGAATCCATCAACTCCGGACTGTAGGAATCAACCTGTGATGACTGTGCAAAGCGTATTATCGAGTTGCAAGTGATCTGATACTGCTCTATAGACACTTCCAGTATTCCGTAGGCTCTCACCTCCTTCATGAGCTGATCAGTCAATGTTTTTAGTAACGGGTAGGATTTTATCATACACGACCTCCTTACTATAGCGATGACTAGTTACATCTCTATAGTAAGAAATGCCGATATATTTATAAAGTCCTGTAAATCCAATATTTCAAAACGTCAAAAATCGGCATTTCTAAAATATCGGCATATGGAACAAAATGCCGATATCGGCATAATCTGCCACCTTTTTCCATAAACACGGATAATCATGTCTTCAGAGAGAGCCGGATTTGTGCAGATAAAGGCAAACCAATTCTTCTTGTTCTTCTTGGTGTGCACACATACAATCTTTGCAGGGATCTCCGGCCTTTTTGTAAATAGAGTACATATCATATGAAATAAGGTACGTAAAATAACCATTTTT
>DGVW01000091.1 GCA_002396005.1 Oribacterium sp. UBA4274 | reverse complement strand
GAGGGACTTGAGCTTGAGGATCCTTCACAGGAGCCTAATTATGATCACATGCTGGTTCTTTCCAACTCTCCTGAGAAAGCTCCTGACAAGGCTACAGATGTAGAGATCAAGTGGGAAGCAGGAGTACCTGTTGAACTTAACGGCAAGAAGATGACAGTAAAGGAAATCATCATCGAGCTCAATAAGCTTGGTGGAGAAAACGGCATCGGTATCATCGATATCGTTGAGAACCGTGTAGTAGGTATGAAGAGCCGTGGCGTTTATGAGACACCGGGACTTACGATTCTTATGGAGGCTCATAAGCAGATTGAGGAACTGATCCTTGACCGTCAGACCATGGAATTCAAGCAGATGGTTGATACAAAGTATTCTCAGGTAGTATATGAGGGTAAGTGGTTCGATCCTCTTCGCGAAGCTTTGGAAGCATTTGTAGTTTCAACACAGAAGTATGTAACAGGTGTTACCAAGATGAAGCTTTATAAGGGTAATGTTATTAAGGCAGGTACCACATCACCATATTCTTTATACAATGAGTCTCTTGCTTCATTTACAACCGGTGATCTTTATGATCATCATGATGCTTCAGGATTTATCACACTTTTCGGGCTTCCTGAAAAGGTACGTGCTATGAAGATGCTTGAGGTTAAGAATCTTGAGAATAATAAATAATCCTAACCTTCGGTAAGAACTTTTGTGAGATATGTTATCTCATGAAGGCTTGCTCATAGAATGAGGCTCTTCGGCGCGGTAAACCGGAGAGCTACATTCATATTTTGGTCAAATGTAATTTTATTCACATAATCTTATGTTGTGAATATAAATTCATTTGAATGATGAATAAAAATTCTGAAAGCCAAAACATTAAAAATAAAATTTCCTTTTCAATCATTATTGATGATTATAAGTTTAGATGGATCGGTCCATCGGATATAAATAAGGAAGGCAACTTATGGGAATGATAGCAATTAACGGCGGTGTTTGTGCCGCTTCAGGTTTTATGGCAGCCTCCATTGCTGCCGGCATTAGAAAAAAGGGCAGGGAAGATATGGCTATGATCTTCTCCAAGGAGCCATGTACAGTAGCCGGAACCTTTACTTCCAATGTGGTAAAGGCTGCCCCGGTTCAGTGGGATAAAGAAATCGTGAATTCCGGAAACAAGATTCACGCAGTAGTTGTTAATTCAGGTATAGCCAATGCATGCACCGGTCAGGAAGGTATGGACGCCTGTATCACAGAGGCCTCATGTGTAGCCGAGCAATTCGGCAACAGTTTCAAAAAGGAATCTGTGCTTGTTGCATCAACAGGAGTTATAGGAATGCAGCTTCCGGTTGATAAAATGAAAGATGCTATCGTAGGGCTCGTGCCTAAACTTGATTCAAGTGCAGAAAATGCAACCCTTGCAAGTAAAGCAATCATGACTACAGATACTGTAAACAAGGAATTTGCTGTAGAGTTTACACTTGACGGAAAGAAGGTTCACATCGGTGGCATGACCAAAGGTTCAGGTATGATACATCCTATGATGTGTACCATGCTCTGCTTCATCACAACAGATGCTGCTATCTCCAGAGAGATGCTTCAGAAGGCATTAAGAGAAGATGTAGTAGATACCTATAACATGATTTCTGTAGACGGCGACACATCAACCAATGATACCTGTGTAATCCTTGCCAATGCAACAGCCGGCAACAAAGAGATCACTGAGGAAGGTCCTGACTATGAGACATTTAAAGAGGCACTTCATCAGGTAAACAGCACACTTGCTACACGTATGGCAGCAGACGGAGAGGGAGCATCACATCTTTTTACAGTTAAAGTTGTTAATGCCAAGACCAAGGAAGAAGCCAGAACTCTTGCAAGATCAGTAGTTTCATCAACACTTACAAAGGCTGCAATATATGGCAAGGATGCAAACTGGGGACGTATACTCTGCGCAATGGGATATAGTGGAGCTGAGTTTGATCCGGACAAGGTCGATCTTTATTTTGTAAATGATATCGGAAAGATTGCTGTTTACAAGCAGGGAGTACCTCTTCAGTTTGACGAGGATTTTGCGGAAGAAATTCTGAGCTATCAGGAAGTAACAGCACTTGTGGATATGAATGAAGGTACTGAGACATCAACAGCCTGGGGATGTGACCTTACACATGAGTATGTAGATATTAACGCAGATTACCGTACCTAAGGAGCTATATATGGATATTTCAGATAATATTATGAACAAAGCCGCCACACTGGTTGAGGCGCTTCCTTACATACAGAAGTATCATGACAAAGTCGTAATCGTTAAGTACGGTGGATCGGCCATGACTGATGAGCATCTGAAGATGCAGGTTATGCAGGATGTTTCCCTGCTTAAGCTTGTAGGTCTCAAGCCTATCCTTGTTCATGGCGGTGGAAAGGAAATCTCAAGGTGGATCAGTAAGGTTGGTATGGAGCCTACATTTGTCAATGGACTCAGAGTTACCGATGATGAAACTATGGAAATAGCTGAGATGGTGCTGAACAAAGTAAACAAATCACTGGTTCAGATCATAAACAACCTTGGAGGTAAGGCGGTAGGAATCTCAGGTAAGGATGGAAACTTACTTAAATGTGTGAAGAAATTCAGCAACGGACAGGATATAGGTTATGTGGGACAGGTTGTTGGAGTCGATACAACCATCATTGATGATCTTTTGGATAATGACTTCATACCGGTTATCTGTCCTGTAGGTTATGATGAGCATGGTCAGACTTACAATGTCAATGCCGATGACGCAGCCTGTGCAATTGCCGGAGCCATGAATGCCGAGAAGCTTGCATATCTCACAGATGTTGAGGGAGTTTACAGGGATTTTGAGGATAAGAATTCACTTATTAATACTCTCAATCTTGATGAAGCTCAGGAGATGATAAACTCAGGCATCCTTGGAGGAGGTATGCTTCCTAAGCTTCAGAACTGTATCGACGCCATGAAGCAGGGCGTTAATCAGGTTCATATCATTGATGGAAGAGTTCCTCATTGCCTCTTACTTGAAATCTTTACCAATAAGGGTATCGGAACTATGATTGAGAAGTCTATAGATAAGCATTTCGATTGATAACTTTACGGAGATGAAAAATGAAATATATGGATGATACCATCGTAAAAGGTAACCTTGCCAATGAGCGGCTGAAGGGAGAAGGTGAAAAGGTATTCTATAAGACCTATAATCGTTTTCCTGTAGCCTTCGATCATGCTAAAGGCGTATATATTTATGATGCAGGAGATAAGAAGTATCTTGATTTTGGTGCAGGTATCTCGGTTTGTGGACTTGGATATGGAAACGAGCTTCTGAACACTGCAATGAAAAATCAGATTGATAAGGGACTTCTCCATACATCAAATCTTTTTTACAATGAACCTGCTGTTGAAGCTGCAGAGAAGCTCACTGCCATGTCAGGAATGGACAAGGTTTTCTTTACCAATTCCGGTACAGAAGCTGTAGAAGGTGCACTGAAGATAGCTAGAAGATATCATTATAACAAGGGCAAGAAGGGCTGTGAGATCATAGCCATGCAGGGTTCCTTCCACGGAAGAAGCATGGGCGCACTCAGTGTAACCGGAAAGGATCACTATCGTGAGCCATTTGAGCCGCTTGTTGGTGGTGTAAAGTTTGCAGTCTACAATGATCTTTCCTCTGTTGAGGCGCTTGTCAATGAAAACACCGGCGCAATAATCCTGGAAACCTTTCAGGGTGAGGGCGGAATATATCCTGCAACAGAAGAATTCTTAAAGGGTGTACGTAAAATCTGTGATGAGCATGATCTCTTGCTTATATTTGATGAGATACAGTGTGGAATGGGACGTACCGGTTATCTTTTTGCATGGCAGGAGTACGATGTAAAACCTGATGTACTTACTGTAGCCAAGGCTCTGGGTAATGGAGTTCCTATAGGAGCATTTCTGGCAAGAGGCGAGGCAGCAGAAGCCATGAAGCCGGGAGACCATGGTTCAACCTACGGTGGCAATCCGTTTGTATGTGCTGTTGCATCAGCAGTGCTTGATGTATTTAAGGAGGCAGATATACCAGGACATGCCAAAGCTGTAGGTGATATTTTATGGAAGTCTCTTGAAGAAATAAAAGAAAAGTTCCCTGAGCTTGTTGTAGACCATAGAGGAAAGGGACTGATACAGGGACTTGAGTTCAAAGAGGGTGTAAAGGTTGGCGATATTGTAAAAAAGGCCTTACTTGAGCAGCAGCTTATACTCATTTCTGCAGAGCACAATACCATAAGATTTGTGCCTCCACTTGTTATCGAAAAAGAGCATGTACTTGAGATGCAGGAGAAGCTGACAGCTGTACTTGAAAAGATGTGAGAAACTTAGTTGATATGATAGATTGTAAATCATTGCTATCATATAGGTATTTAACTAATATAGTAGGTTATCTTAATATTTTTTTAGCCAGTGAGTCTCGATATAAACCGCCGCAACGACCCGGTTTTATATTGAGACCCACTGGCTTATGCTACGTTTACAATAAATTATTTTGAAGATATCATCGAAGTCTCATGATTTCATCCAAAAGCTGATTTGCAGCATCCCATTTCGACATAAGAGGCAGTTCTTTTTCGGAATTCTCTGAGATGAGAGTAAGAACATTGGTATCTCCCTGAAAACCTGCGCCTTGAACTTTAACATTGTTTGCGGCGATAAGGTCAAGATTCTTTTTCTTCAGCTTCTTGCGGGAGTTTTCCAGCATGTTCTCTGTTTCCATGGAGAAACCGCAGAGGAACTGTCCTTTTTTCTTATGTTCACCAAGGTGTTTCAATATATCTTTTGTTCTTTCAAGTGGGATGGCGATGTCAGTATCGTCCTCTTTTTTCTTTATCTTGTTGTCAGCCACTGTTGCAGGTCTGTAATCTGCGACGGCAGCAGCCTTTATGATGATATCTGTATCATCCTGACGTGATGTGACAGCATCGAACATATCCTGAGCGCTGCGAATGTCTATAACATCTACACCTACAGGACGTGGAAGATTTACAGGCCCGCTGACTAAAGTTACATTGGCGCCTCTCGATGCGGCTGCCTGGGCAATGGAGTACCCCATTTTTCCTGAGGAACGGTTTGTTAAAAATCTTACAGGATCCAAATCCTCACAGGTCGGACCTGCAGTTACCAGAACCTTGAGACCTGTCATATCCTTTTCATGACAGATTTCGTTGATGATCCAGTCAACTATAGTTTCAGGCTTCGCAAGCTTTCCGGACCCTGAAGTACCGCAGGCAAGATGTCCGGATTCCGGTTCTATAACTATCCATCCGTATTTTTTGAGTATTGCAAGATTGTCCTGAACCACAGGATTATTCCACATATTTGTATTCATGGCCGGAGCGATAAGCTTCGGGCAGGTACAGGCCAGAACAGTAGTGGTGAGCATATCGTCTGCCATTCCGTGAGCGAGCTTGGCGATGACATTGGCAGTGGCCGGAGCAACGATGACACAATCAGACTTGTCGGCAAGAGCTATATGCTCAACCTCCCATGGATGGTTTCTGTCAAATGTGTCGGTAACGGTTCTGTTGTGGCACAGAGCTTCAAAAGTGTTGGGAGTGATGAAGTTAAGTGCATGCTCTGTCATGATGACATTAACATCAGAATGTGACTTTACAAGACGAGAGCAAATGTCAGCGGCCTTATAAGCTGCGATGCCGCCTGTCACACAGAGTAAAATATGTTTATCTTTAAGCATGTTGACTCCTTAAGCTTTATTGTGAGATTTGAGATAAAGAATCTCGAGTCCATTTAATAACAGATCTTCTTCAAAATGAACTTTATTTTTTAACCATGGAAGAATCAGCTTACTATGACCACCTGTAAGTACCAGTGGAAGTTCATCATTATGAAGATGGAGTTCCTCGGCGACACGATCGTGAATGCCATCTATCATGGCAGCAGTACCGATGACCTCACCATTTATCATACAGGAAACGGTATCATCACCCAATAGCTTTTCCGGAGCATCAGCCTTAAGTTCAGGCAATTGTGCGGTTTTTTCTGCTTCAGCATCAAGACTTAACTGTATACCTGCGGAAATCATACCGCCGATGAAGTATCCGTCCTTATCGACAGTGGACATGGTTGTACATGTGCCAAGGTCATAAACCATCACAGGATAGCCGTATTTATGCACTGCGGCAAGCATGTCAACAAGTCTGTCCATTCCGAGAAGAGACATGTCATAATTTTTTACAGGGATATCTATATCTTTTTTGTTGGCAATCATTGGAACCTTACCTGTAAGCCTGCGTATGGCGGAAACAAGTATAGGATTGATGTCCGGAACAACAGAAGAGATGATAGCTCCGTCTATATCACTGTTTGTTATGTGATTATCATGAAATATAGTCTTGAGCTCATTCATGAAGCTCATTTGATCCCATTTGCGTCTTGTATCAGCTCTGTCCTGAAAAAGTTTTTTACTGTCTTCAAACAGACCAATCACGATATTGGTATTGCCAACATCAATAAGTAGTATCTTCATAATATATAAAACTCCAAAAAAAACCAGCCAAATTGAATGAGTTAGGATCAAATCTGGCTGGTATATATTAACTTACTTTACGATACGAGCCTTTAAAAGGGCTGTAACAACTACCGGAACGATGATAGCCGCAACGATCATCTCAGGGATTCCGTTGGCAAATACTATACCGATAACAACAGAGAGAACCTGATCTACAGGGATGCCCTTGCCAATAGCATATGCATCCTTAAATACGATGTAGATAGAGCTCATTACAAGACCGGTGTTGGTAATCGCACCAAGTGCTCCGCAAAGCACCAGAAGTGAAAAACGGATAGCGTCGTTCATCTTAGGTAAAAGCTTTGTGCCTGCTCTGTACAGGAGCCAAGGTGTTACACCGATAAGGATACGAGGAACAAAACAGATAAACAGTGCCCATGGAGATCCATGCATAAGTCCCGGAACAGGAACGGTCGGTGTAAATGCAAAGGAAAGGAAGCTTGGTGTCATAATGTTCTTGATAAGGCTTGTGGCTCCGAAAAGGAAACCAAGGAAAGCACCCTTCTTAGGCCCAAGTAAAACCGATCCGATGATTACAGGAACATGTAAGATTGTTGCTTTGATGAGTGGCAGATCAATGATGCCGAATGGTGTAAATGCCATGATCAGAACGATAGCTGTAAACATCGCCATGATCGAAAGGTCACGTACCTGGCCTGATACATTGAGCTTTGCCTGACTTTGGGAAGTCGTGGTTGATGAAAAGTTATTATTCATATTTTCCTCCTGCTGCGGTCTTTGTCTTATATGGCAGTCTTATACGACTATCGTATAGCCCCAATGCAGAGTATCGCGCATCAACATTATGTCATCAGTCTGTTTTGTATGCAATATTCGTATATGAATTTTTTTACAAACATTGATTAACATTTGATAAACTGTTTTAAGGATCAAATGACATATAATATGAAGCCTTGTATAGGAACAAGTATCTATTTTGATAGTTCCATTTTAAAAGTCATTTTGCTACTATGGTGTGAGTGAATGAAATCTTCAACGATAGAGGAGTTATAAGAAGCCTATGATTGCAAGAGACACAACTATTCAGGATTATCTTGAAAAACTAGGAAAGAAAGAATCTGTTCCCGGAGGCGGGGGAGCCAGTGCACTGGCCGGTGCCTATGGTGTGAGCCTCGGACTTATGGTCTGTGCATTCACGAGCGGCAAGAAGAAGTATGCAGACTTTGAGCCGGAGCTTAAAAACATAGAGAGTAAGCTCATGAAACTGAGAAACGAGTTTCTGGAGCTTTCTGATGAGGATGAAAAGGTATTTTTTCCACTGAGTCAGGCTTATAGTCTTCCTGATGAAACAGTGGAAGAGAAGGATTTTAAGGAAACAACGCTGGAAACCTGTCTCAGCAATGCTTCCATGACACCTGTCAAAGTCATGGAGCGTGCCTGTGAAGCATTAAATTACATGCAGGAGCTTTGCGACAAAGGATCAAAGCTTATGCTCAGTGATGTCGGAGTCGGAGTTTCCTATCTCAATACAGCACTTGAGGGTGCAGTTATGAATGTCTACATCAACACCAAAATGATGAAGAATCGTAACAGGATGATAGAGCTCAATGAGTACGCAAGGAAGCTTTTGTTGGATGGAACGAGCAAGGCCAGACTCGTTTATGAACAGGTAGAAGCGTCAATCAAGCCGGAATATGATCCGGAGAAGAACAGAATTGACAGAAACAAAGTTGATTTCAGCTGATAAGGTGTCAAAGGGTTCATTTTATTAGTTACATACAAATTTTAGGAGTTAATATGCAGGAATTAAGAGGTAAACTTATAGCGGACCGTTTAAAAGGCGAATGTCTTGATTTCGTAGGCAAGTATAATGGTATACTTCCGGCTCTTGCCATACTTAGAGTTGGAAACAAGGAGGCAGATCTTTCATATGAAAGAGGCATTAAAAAACGTTTTGTTGATTGCGGCCTTGAAGCCAAAGATTATGAGCTTCCTGAGAATTGTACCAACGAAGAGTTTCAGGAGGTATTTGACTTTATCAACAATGATCCGGAGATACACGGAATCCTTGTGATGAGACCCCTTCCAAAGCAGATAGATGAAGATGAGATGCTTAGAAAAATGAATCCATTAAAGGATGTTGATGGTATAACAGCCACTAACCTTGCGGGAGTCATGAGAGGGGATAAGGATGCATTTGCACCTTGTACAGCTCAGGCGGTTGTAGAGATACTTAAGGACTATAAGATAGAGCTTGCGGGAAAGAGGGCTTGCATCATCGGCCGTTCACTGGTTGTCGGGAAGCCGCTTGCCATGCTGCTTTTGAAAGAAGATGTTACAGTCACGGTATGTCATTCCAAAACAGAAAATATCAAAGCAGTAGCCGGTGAAGCAGATATAGTTATAGCGGCCATCGGAAAAGCAAAGAAAATCAGCAGTGGTTATATCAGAGAAGATGCCACAGTCATCGATGTCGGTATCAATGTGGACGAGCAGGGAAATCTCTGTGGAGACTGCGACTGGGATCAGATAGTACTTAAGGCGGGAGCGGCAACCCCTGTACCGGGAGGAGTAGGAACCGTGACTACAGCGGTGCTCGCAAAGCATCTTGTAGATGCAGCCAGATTGCAAATGAAGCTTCCGGAAGTGGACGATGATAAAGACAGATATGTGGAATGAGGCAGGATGAAGTTTTTAGGAATCAAAAAAGTGGATGCCGGAAGCCATATTCACAGATATGATGTTCAATATGTGACGAAGGATCATAAGAACAAAATCTATGAGGTTGCGAGCAGAAATCCTGAGATGAAAGATCTCGATGATCTGACTCAGTGGGACAGCAAGACTGTTCTGGTTATAGGACTGTCACCTGACCACAGGCATATCCTGCTGAGCAGGGAATTTCGTATGGCTGTAGGGGACTATATCTATAATTTTCCATCCGGTCTTGTTGACCCGGGTGAAACGGCCGCGGAAGCTGCTGCAAGAGAACTCATGGAGGAAACCGGTCTCAGGATAGTTAAAACTATAAGACAGTTGAGGAGCAGCTTCAATGCCCCCGGCTTCAGTAATGAGAGTACCTCCTGCGTCATAGCTGTCATCGATGGAGATATCAGGGAAAGTGATTCAAGCTTTGAGGAAATCGAGGCAGGCTGGTACACAAAAGAAGAGGTAAAGCTACTCCTTAAAACCTCTAAAATGTCGGCAAGAGCCCAGATGTTCTGCTTTCTTTGGGCTTATGGAGGGATGTCCATTGACAACCTCTATGAAAGCCGGGAATAATAGCTTTTCAGACGGTGATATGATCTTTCAGCTTTGCAAAGGTCTTATCACCTATTCTTTTTACATTTTTTATTTCTTCAATGTCGGCAAAACCACCGTATTCTTCTCTGTATTTTATTATGTTTTGAGCTGTGGAAGGACCGACTCCAGGAAGTGAGTCAAGCTCCTCCGGAGTTGCAGTGTTGAGGTTTACGAGAGAAGAATTTTGCGTTTTTGTTTCGGGACTTGTTTCTTCGGGGATCGGTGCAATTCCGGATGCTGAGAAAGATTCAGATGAGATAGAAGAATTGTCATGAGTTTCTGTTCCGGATAGCGAAGGGGTATCAGATTGTAACGAAGAGGATCCTGCATCAGTTGTTGTTGGGGCTAGAGACTGTTCGGATTGGATGGGTTCATCAGGTGTATTATCTTGTTCCTGAAATATGGATTTGCCATATTGTTGTGTTTGTGATGAGGCGGCATCATTACCTGTATCAAATGTTTTGGATGAAGCATTGACGGTAACTGTGTTTATGGCTGGACTTGATTTTTCACGACCTTTTGTCACATACCATAATCCGCTTACGATCATCAGAAAGATGATGATAGCCTGCTTAAATTTGTTTAGTTTCATGATGAAATTGTGTTTCTGTTTGTTTGTCATAGTTTTTCTGAAAATTTTCTTTTTATCCCTTCATTAAAATTTTAAATAAAACGATGTATTTTTACATTCTCTATTACTTGACTATAATTTTTATTGTTTTATAATTTTTCATAACGCTGGGGGCGCTTTTGCTGAGATGATATTTATATCAACCCTTTTTACCTGATCAGGTTAATACCTGCGTAGGGAAGCAAATCATATTTATCTAAGTACATTTATGTTAGTGACTGGGGATTATGAAACTGTGCTTTTTGGTTGAGCATGTTTCATTTTATCCTGCAGGCGTCATAGATATACTCATAGATGATGCAGGCCCCTCCATATCAAGGAGGTTTTTTTATGTCTAAAAATGTCAAAGTACTCGTCTATTGCTCTGTTTGCATTGCCATTGCAACAATAGCATCCATGATCAAGCTGTTTGAGTTTCCTACAGGCGGTGCCATCACACTTTGTTCGATGCTGTTTGCAGCACTTCCGGGGTTCTTTTTCGGACCGACAATCGGTATAGCTTCAGGTGTTGCATATGGTATTCTTCAGTTCATCATTGAACCATATATGCTTACACCGGTACAGGTTGTGCTTGATTATGTCTTTGCCTTTGGAGCCTTTGGTGTATCCGGCTTTTTTGCAAGTAAAAAGAACGGGCTTTTATATGGATTCCTTGCAGCCTGCGCGGCAAGATGGTTTTTCTCATTTCTTTCAGGATGGGTATTTTTTGGAGAGTATGCTTGGTCAGGCTGGAATCCTGCAGCATATTCAGCAGTATATAACATCATCTATATCGGAGCAGAAGCTTTGGTAACCGGAATCCTTCTCGAGGTACCTGCGATGAAGCATGCTTTAATGAACATAAAAGCTTCAGCTGTTGAAAACAGAAACAGCAGAATATCAGCAAATGCTGTCTGAATATAATGTCATAAGAAATGAATAAAAAAGAATAGCGATTATTAAGAATGAAAAACTCAGCCGGGTATGACCGCTGGGTTTTTCGTTTTATTTAAGACCCAGGTATAGTACACTAAAAATACATATAATACAAGTACTTAGTGGATTTGTATCAAAACATATTCATGATGTGAGTGTCAAAAGTCGATATCGGACCGCTTCGCGCTTTGCGCATCTGGGAACGTCAGCCCATTTAGTTCGCTTCGCGAGGGCTGACGCTACATGCCAGGTCCTTTGGACCTGCCACAAAGCTCGCGTTCCTCCCACATTCCGCACTCTCAGGCCGCAAAAAGCGTCCTTACGTGCTCTCTGGGAACGTCAGCCTATTAGAATTCGCTTCGCGAGGGCTGACGCTACATGGCAGATCCTTTGGATCTGTCACCAGTCATGTGGGGCGTGTCATGAAGTCTATCTCCCACTTTTGTGCAAGCACACGTGGGAGAAGACTTATGACACTTATATCATATTCATAGATGCATAATATACAGAATTGTGTTATCATATTTCCATGTTTAAATAAAAAAATTGTCGGACTATGCCTAAAATTCAAAATTTTCTGTACAAATCAGGCAGATGTCTGTAAAATGTGCATTTGCACGACTATGATTGGAGGTTCTTTATGGAACAAACTCAAGAGAGAGCTACACATGTTGTATATTCAAAGGATGAGGATGGCCAGGTTGTTATTGCTGATGAAGTCGTAGCAATTATTGCAGGTATAGCAGCCACTGAAACAGAAGGAGTTGATTCCATGAATGGAGGATGGTCCGGTGAGATCATTTCACTTATGGGTATCAAGGATCTGGCAAAGGGTGTTGCCATCAGCATTGAGGACAGACATGTATCCGTAGATCTTAGTCTCAATGTTAAGTATGGTTATTCTATTCCTGAGGTTTCAAAAAACGTTCAGGATAAGGTCGCTCAGGCTATCGAGTCTATGACAGGTCTCAACGTGCTTGATGTGAATATTGAGATTTCAGGAGTTGTTACACCTGAAAACTGATGATCCTAAATGGATATGATATATTCCATACATTTTATGTATAAGAAAATTGGAACAAGATAGGACAAATATGAATAAGCGAGAAGAAAGAGATCACAAATTTAAACTTCTTTTCTCCACACAGTTTTACCCTGGAGACGAGATCCCTACACAGATGGCGAGTTACTTTGATTCACCTGATTATGAGGACGGTGATGGTTTGATCCGCATCGAGGAACTCACTGATGAGGAACAGAAAGAGCTGGAAACATCTGTACAAAAGATTGTTGAGAAGGTTCCTGAACTTGATGAAAAGATCAATTCATGTGCAGAGGGCTGGAAGACAGATCGTATGACCAAAACAGATCTTACAGCTATACGTCTTGCACTGTATGAGATATCTTATGATGAGACTGTACCTGACAAGGTTGCTATCAATGAGGCTATCGAGCTTGCCAAAAAGTATGGAGGCAATGAGTCAGGCTCATTTGTTAACGGCGTTCTTGCGCGTCTTGTTGATGGTTCACGTGAGTCATCAAGAGTTGAAAAGGCACCTCGTAAGCAGCAGGGTGAGATTACAGAGAAAAAATCTGCTGAGGGAAAGAGCGTTCATATTCTTATCAATAAAAACAACAAATAATTATGAAACAGCTTGACAATGCTTACACAGTGTCGCAGATCAATCGCTACATAGGACACATGTTCTCAGAGGATTTTGCATTATCCAATATAACTGTAAAAGGTGAAATATCGAACCTGAAGTACCATACTTCAGGTCATATTTACTTTACATTAAAAGATACAGCTTCGCAGATTTCGGGCGTCATGTTTGCCGGGAGTCGTGCGGGGCTTCAGTTTAAGTTAGAGGATGGTATGAGTGTTCTCTGCACCGGAACTATCGGTGTGTATGAGAGAGGCGGAAGCTATCAGATCTATGCAAAATCATTCAAGGCTGACGGTGTTGGGGATCTTTATGTAAAGTTTGAAGAACTCAAGAAAGAACTTCAGGAAATGGGTATGTTTGACCCGATGTACAAGAAGCCTATACCGAAATATGCTTGTAAGATAGGTGTGGTTACGGCCAAAACCGGTGCTGCTGTAAGAGATATCATTCAGATTGCAAAACGTCGTAATCCGTATATTGATATCACTTTGTATCCTGCTCTTGTACAGGGAGACGGGGCAGTGGAGTCCATCATCAGAGGCATCAAAACCCTTGATATGATGGGACTTGATGTAATTATAGTAGGCCGTGGCGGTGGTTCAATAGAGGATCTGTGGGCTTTCAATGAAAAAGCTGTGGCTCAGGCTATTTTTGATGCCGACACACCTGTAATCAGTGCAGTCGGACATGAGACAGACACTACCATTGCTGACTTTGTGGCTGATCTTAGGGCTCCTACTCCAAGTGCCGGAGCAGAGCTTGCGGTATTTGATTTTGCAAAGCTGCAGGATGATATGTCAGCTTATAAAGCTACACTTGATTCTGTGATGCTGGAGCATATCAATGATGCCCGTCAAAGGGTGGCTATGTATAAACTCAAGGTCAATCAACATAGTCCAAAGTTTATTCTCAATGATTATCAGAAAAAGGAAATCATTTATTCCGGAAAGATAAAGCGTCTTTTGCAGGATAAGCTCAGTGAGTACAAGACAAGATATCAGAGCTATGAGGAGCTGTCTCACATCATGAAGGATAAAATCCGGGAAGTGAAACAGCAGCTCAAGGATTATGAACGTTTTTCTGATATGATGCATCAGTCTCTTGAGAGGGCGCGGCATAAACTTATGCTTCATACAGAGAAACTTGAGACCGTAAGTCCCCTTCGTAAGCTTGCAAGCGGTTATGGATACGTACAGGCTGAGGATGGACACAGACTTCAATCGGTTTCTGATGTGAAGGCAGGATCCATTGTCAGGACTTCACTTGTGGACGGCAGTTTCACAAGTGAAGTAATATCCATAAAACAGGGTGATGTTGGTAAAAGCACAAGGAAATAGATTTAGGGAGGATACAGTATGCCTACTAAAGCCAAAACCAAAGAAAAAGACGAGCAGAAGGAAACAGCAGAGAAGAAGCCTTTAAACGAGGTATTTACTGAACTTGATGACATAATTGAAAAGATGGAGACAGAGGATAGCCTTGAAAAAACATTTGAAATGTATAAAAAAGGTGTCTCTCTCCTTAAAGATGCTAATGAGAGTATAGATAAAATTGAAAAACAGGTAAAGGTGTTGGACGAAGATGGATTTCTCTCTTGAACTTAATAAGACTGTTCAGTCTGTTGAAAAGATTATTATGTCTCATTTGCCTCAGGCTGAAGGGTTTCAGAAAACAGTTATTGAAGCTATGGACTATTCCGTGGAAGCCGGCGGCAAGCGCATCAGACCTATGCTTATGCAGAAAAGCTATGAGCTTTTCTGTCATGATGACAATAGGGATGCATTTATGAGACCGGTGCTGCATGCTTTTATGAGTGCGATGGAGATGATTCATACATTCAGTTTGTGTCATGATGATCTGCCATGTATGGATGGAGACAAGTACAGACGAGGACGGGAGTCTACATGGTATAAGTATGGCGAGGATATGGGGACATTGGCCGGCGATGGTCTTTTTATATATGCTTTTGAAACTGTTTCAAGGGTTTATGAGGAACAGCTTTTAAAGGTATCCTGTGGAGAGAATCTTTCTGATTATTCTGTAAGAGAGATAGAACTTTTCACTTCTCAGGTCATGAAAGCTATCAATGTTTTGTCCGGTAAGTCCGGCATATATGGTATGCTGGGTGGACAGGCTGTCGATGTTGAGATGACAGGCAAGCCTCTCACAGACGATAAGCTTATGTTTATATACAGCTTGAAGACAGGTGCGCTGTTACAGGCATCACTTATGATTGGTGCGATACTTGCAGGCGCAGGAGATGAAGAGATTGCTCAAATGTCGGAAATCGGTGATGAAATAGGCATTGCCTTCCAGATTCAGGATGATATTCTTGATGAAACAAGTACAGAAGAAGTTTTGGGTAAGCCTATTCATTCTGATGAGGAAAACAACAAGACCACATATGTATCACTATATGGTCTCGAGGCCTCTCGTTCCGAGGTTGAGAGACTTTCTGGCCTTGCACTTGATCGTTTGAGAGAGTTTGACGACGTTGATGAGGATAGCAGAGATTTCCTCATTGCACTTACAACTATGTTGATAAGTCGGAAAAAATAATTAATTAGAAAGCTAAAGTTTTGACATGTTACTTGATGATATACATGGACCAGAGGATCTCAAAGGTTTAAATGATAAACAGTTGAATCAGCTGGCTTCTGAAATCAGACAATTTATAATAGACAAGACATCAGAGTATGGTGGACATCTTGCATCAAATCTTGGTGTTGTTGAGCTGACCATAGGTTTGTACAGAGCTCTGGACCTGCCTCATGATAAGATTGTATGGGACGTGGGGCATCAGGCATACACTCACAAGATTCTGTCAGGCCGTAAGGATAATTTTGACGGTTTGAGGCAGTACCATGGTATGAGTGGTTTCCCTAAGCGTTCCGAGAGTCCTTTTGATTGCTTTGGAACCGGTCACAGCTCTACATCTATTTCGGCAGGATTGGGCATAGCTGAGGCCAGAGATATAAAAGGGGAGAATTATACGGTTGTTTCCGTTATCGGCGACGGTTCTCTGACAGGAGGCCTTGCTTATGAGGGACTCAACAACGCTTCCCGTATGAAAAAGAACTTTATCATTGTTCTCAATGATAACAAGATGTCCATATCCAAAAATGTGGGAGGTATGTCCAAATATCTTACGGGAATCCGTGCTGACAAGGGATATAATCGTTTGAAGGTTGACGTAGGCGGAACACTTCTCAAGGTGCCTTTGGTAGGCGAAACTCTGGTGCGTTATGTACAGCAGGCCAAAAATTCCTTAAAGCAGCTTGTTATACCCGGAATGCTTTTTGAAGATATGGGTATCACCTATTTGGGTCCGATAGACGGACACAATATAAAAGAGGTTGAGCGCACCATAAAGGAAGCAAAAAAGATAGATCATGCAGTTTTAGTCCATGTCATTACCAAAAAGGGTAAGGGCTATAAACCGGCAGAAAAGAATCCTGCAAGGTATCATGGTGTATCACCTTTTGATGTCAATACAGGAAAACCTCTTTCTCATAGTGGGAAAACCTATACAGAGTTTTTTTCTGACAAGATATGTGAGCTTGCCAGAGATAATAAGAAAATCGTTTGTATAACTGCAGCAATGCCTGACGGAACCGGACTCAGCAGATTTGCTCATGAGTTCCCTAACCGCTTTTTTGATGTCGGTATCGCCGAACAGCATGCTGTTACAAGTGCTGCGGGTATGGCTTCCAACGGATTGAAACCTGTCTTTGCAGTATATTCAAGCTTTTTACAGAGAGCCTATGATCAGATAGTTCATGATGTTTGTCTCCAGAAGCTGCCGGTGGTTTTCTGTGTTGACAGAGCCGGACTTGTGGGCTCGGATGGTGAAACACATCAGGGAATCTTTGATTACAGCTTCCTCACATCTATCCCGAACATGACTGTTATGGCACCTAAAAATGCAGCAGAACTTACTATGATGATGGAATTTGCCATGAAGTATCCGCTGCCTATCAGTATCAGATATCCTAGAGGTGTGGCTTATCAGGGACTCAGTGAGTTCGCTTCATCCATAGAATACGGCAGATCTGAAATGCTGTTCAAGGGAGAGAAGATAGCGCTTCTGGCAGCAGGATCTATGGTTTCTACTGCAGAACATATCAGGGACAAGGCATTAAAGAAGGGTTATAATCTTACACTTGTCAATGCAAGATTTATAAAGCCGATCGATACAACGATGATTGACCTGCTTTGTGCCGAACATGAAGTTATAGTTACACTTGAGGAAAATGTAAAGCAGGGTGGATTCGGCATACAAGTTGAGGCTTATGTTCATGAGAATCATCAGGAGATAAAGGTTATCACGATCACACTGCCGGACAAGTATGTAGAGCATGGAAATGTCACAAAGCTCAGAGAAGGACTCCATATAGACAGTGAGTCTGTTATGAAACTTTTGAGTGAAAAGGGAATCATTGATTTTGAATGTGAATCTGCAGATGAAAGGGATACGGTTTGAAGAAAGAAAGACTCGACGTTTTGCTTGTTAACAGAGGACTGGCTGAGTCCAGAGAAAAAGCAAAGCGAACAATCATGGCCGGTATAGTTTATGTTAACGGTCAAAAAGAGGATAAAGCCGGAACAACATTTGACCCGGAGGTACTGATTGAGGTCAGGGGCAATGTTCTTCCGTATGTATCGCGTGGCGGTCTGAAACTTGAGAAGGCTATCAAGGAATTCGGAGTGTCATGTAAAGATAAGGTATGCATCGATATAGGTGCCAGCACAGGTGGCTTTACTGACTGTATGCTTCAGAACGGGGCTGTCAAGGTTTTTGCCATTGATGTAGGTCATGGTCAGCTTGACTGGAAGCTTCGTAATGATGAAAGAGTCGTATGTATGGAGAAGACCAACATACGTTATGTTAAACCTGAGGATCTTTCGGCGTTGGCAAGCCTTGTATCTATAGATGTAAGCTTTATCAGCCTTCAGTTAGTGCTTCCGGTTGTGAAAACGCTTATCGCCCCTGATTGTCAGGTTGTATGTCTTATCAAACCTCAGTTTGAAGCCGGCCGGGATCAGGTTGGAAAAAAGGGCGTTGTGCGTGATAAAAAAGTACACGTTGAGGTTATTGAAAAGACATTATCCTTTGCATATTCGATAGGATATGAACTAAAGGGACTTACCTTCAGTCCGATCAAAGGACCGGAAGGCAATATTGAGTATCTTGCTGAGCTTATGCTGAAACCGGATGGAACTGAAGATACGGAAACTGATCTTTTATGGCTTCATGAGACAGCAGTTAAAACAGTAGAAGCTTCTCATGATATGTTGGATATTAAGTGACTTGTTGAAATAGGGTATTGAGTATCGGCGGACATGAAGATTATTTTGGTTGTGAATAAACGTAAAGAAAATGCCATGGAGTTTGAGAGATATATCGAGGATTATCTGGTATCCAAGGGCATCGAAGTTACGGCATTGGTTGAAGAAAATTATATAAGACAGGATTTTTATGATGCTGATGCTATAGTCAGCATAGGTGGTGACGGCACAATGCTGCGTATTGCTGGTGTACTTCATGGACAGGATATCCCTGTTCTGGGAGTTAATGCCGGTCATCTCGGGTATCTTACCGAGATTTCCGATATGGAGCAGATCCCTGAAGCTATGGACAGACTCATACAAAATGATTATATCCGTGACGTAAGGTCCATGCTTTATGCCAGTGTACGCAGAGGCGGTGAGGTTATAGCCAGAGGAACGGCGCTTAATGAAATTCTGCTCACCAGACGCAAGGGAATCACGGTTCTCAGATTCGGTGTGTCCTGCGATGATGAAAAGCTCAGTGATTACATTGCCGATGGCATACTTTTTGCAACACCGACAGGTTCTACGGCCTATAATCTGTCAGCCGGCGGGCCTGTTGTAGCTCCATCATCTCCTGTCATAATCATGACTCCGATATGTGCACACAGTACCAACAGCAGACCGGTAGTTCTTGCAGATACTAGTCACATTGTTGTAACAGTGGATTCGGATTGTCAGATGGTGGCATTTGATGGAGAGCATATAGTTGACCTGAAGGTAGGAGATGTAATCACTATCCGTAAGGCAAATGAACTTACAACGTTTGTTAAGCTGAGAGAAGGTAGCTTCCTGGAGAATCTACGTCACAAAATGTATAATGACCGTTGATATGATTGATAGAGATAAAGCAGGCAGAGGAGAGCTGAGATGAAGAAATCAAGGCATCAGAAAATCATTGAGTTGGTTGGACGCATGCGTATAGGGACGCAGGAGGAACTTGCGGATATTCTGAACAAAGAAGGATATAGAGTTACACAGGCGACTGTATCAAGAGATATAAAGGAACTTAAGCTCAGTAAAGTTGCGGGTAATGACGGAGTTCAGTATTATCAGATTATAGAAAAAGAAGAGCAGGTATATTCTGAAAAGTATATCAGAGTTCTGAGAGAAGCACTTATGAGTATGGACACTGCCGGCAATTTCCTTGTTATACGTACTATGGCAGGTATGGCCAATGCAGTTGCTGCAGCATTGGATCAGTTCAGACTTGAAAAGATTGTCGGGACACTTGCCGGCGATGATACTATTATGTGCGCCATGAAGAATGCTCAGGATGCGGAAGAAATCATGGAACGTATCCGAGATATCATGGAATGATAAATACTTAAACATTTACCGGATGATAAAGATAACGTATATAGAGGAGACAAAATGCTATATCATCTACATGTAAAAGATCTTGCACTTATTGACTCTGCTGAAGTGGAGTTCGGTCCGGGACTTAATATCCTGACCGGAGAGACCGGTGCCGGAAAATCGATTTTAATAGGTTCAATCAATTTATGTCTTGGTTCTAAAGCCAATAAAGATATGATCAGAAACGGTAAAGAATACGGTTTCGTTGAGATTGTATTTGGCGACCTGTCAGAACATCAGCTTCAATTGATGAAAGAACTTGATGTAGAACCAGAAGACGGTCAGATCATAATCAAGAGAAAAATATCCAATACCCGATCAGAAATAAAAATCAATGACGAAACTGTCACCTTGTCAAAGCTTCGTAAGGTGGCAGAGCTTCTTATAGATATTCACGGACAGCATGAGCACCAGTCACTGCTGAGAGACGGGTATCATTTAAAGGTCCTCGATGATTTTCAGATAAGAGATACGGGAGGTCTTCGTCAGTCTGTAAATGAAAAGTACCATGAGTACACAGCTCTCAAGGAGAAGCTTTCAGGTTTTAACATGGATGAAGGGCAGCGACAGAGAGAGCTTGATTTCCTGAAATTTGAGATAGAAGATATCGAGAATGCAGAACTTAAAGAAGGCGAAGAGGAAGAGCTGGCTGCCAGATTCAAGAAGTATCAGAATATACAGAAGATATACGGTTCAGTACAGAAGGCAAGAGCTGTAATGGATGAGTTTGATGTTTCTCTGGCTATCAGAGAGATACAGGATGCCCTGAATTATGACGAGTCTCTGCAGGGAATAAGTGACAGCTTGTATGACATGCAGTCCATATCCGATGATACTGTAAGAGAACTTGACAGGTATCTTGATAAAAACGATTTCGATGAAGAAGAGTTCAATGAGATTTCAGAACGTCTTGATTACATACGCAGCGTCATGATGAAGTACGGCGGAACTGTGGAGAAGACAGAGGCTGCACTCATTGAAAAACAGGAACGCTTAAGTGAGCTTATGGACTATGATGAGGCTCGCGAGAAGTGTGAAAAGGAACTGGCAAAGACAGAGAAGGAGCTTTTGAAGCTTTGTGAGAAACTTACGGAGATCCGTAAAAAAGGTGCTGAAGTTCTTGCTGAGAGGATACGTCTCGAGATGGTTGAGATGGGATTTCTGGATGTCAAGTTTGCGCTTGATTTCAAGAAACTTAAGGAGCCGACAGCAAACGGTATTGATGAAGTTCATTTTGTCGTAAGCCTGAATCCGGGAGAACCTGTACGACCGCTTAGTGAGGTGGCCTCAGGTGGTGAATTAAGCCGTATCATGCTTTCTATCAAAACTGTTCTGGCTGATTCTGATGAGATACCGACACTTATTTTCGATGAGGTTGATACAGGTATATCAGGCCGAACTGCAGAAAAGGTATCTGAAAAGCTGAAAAAGATAGCTATGTCACATCAGGTTATTCTCATCACTCATTTACCGCAGATAGCAGCCAAGGCAGACATACATTTCTGTATCGAAAAGATTGCCGAGGAAGGACATACTCACACCAATATCAGAAAACTTGATTATGATGAGTCTGTCCTGGAGCTTGCCAGACTTCTTGCCGGAGGAATGGTGACAGAGGCTGTGCTTGCCAATGCCAGAGAGCTTAAAAACCTTGCGAAGGGTAGTTTCAAAGAAGTATAATAATAGTGTATATAACATCATGGAGATTTCACGAATATGCGACTAAATAATAAGTGGGAGGCTGTATAAAATGAAAAATGTGTTGATGCTTGCATCGGAGGCAGTGCCTTTTATAAAAACAGGAGGATTGGCCGATGTAGTTGGTTCTCTTCCAAAGACCATCGATAAGCGTTACTATGATTGCCGCGTAATGATTCCTAAATATATGTGTATTCCTTGGGAGTGGCGCCAGAAGATGGAGTATGTTACTCACTTCTACATGGATTATCTTGGACAGTCTCGTTATGTAGGTGTGCTTAAGTATGAGCAGGATGGAGTAACCTATTATTTTATTGACAATGAGTCATATTTCTCCGGTGACCGTCCTTATGGTGACTGGTATTGGGATCTGGAGAAGTTCTGTTTCTTCTGCTATGCCGCTTTATCAGCATTACCGCTTCTTGATTGGCATCCTGATCTTATACATTGCCATGACTGGCAGACCGGACTTGTTCCTGTATTACTGCATGATAAGTTCGCAGGCGGTGAGTTCTATCGCTCAATCAAGTCTGTAATTACAATTCACAATCTTAAGTTCCAGGGTGTCTGGGATGTTAAGACCATTCAGCGTTTCACTCAGTTAAGTGACTACTATTTCACTGCTGATAAGATGGAGTGTAAGAAGGATGGTAACCTCTTAAAGGGCGGAATAGTATATGCAGACGCCATTACCACTGTATCTGATACTTATGCCGAGGAGATAAAGATGCCATTCTACGGAGAGGGACTTGACGGACTTCTGAGAGCCAGAGAGCATGATCTCCGCGGTATAGTTAACGGTATAGATTATGATGAGTGGAATCCGGATACAGATAAGTATCTGGTCAAGAACTATAACGCCAAAAACTTCCGTAAAGAGAAGGCTAAAAACAAAAAGGCTCTTCAGGAAGACTGGAATATGAGCGTTGACCCTGGAAAGATGATGATTGGTATCGTTTCAAGACTTACTGATCAGAAGGGTCTTGATCTGGTTGAATGTATCATGGATGAGCTTTGTCAGGATAATATACAGTTTGTTGTCCTCGGAACAGGTGATGAGAAGTATGAGAATATGTTCCGCCATTATGACTGGAAGTATCATGATAAGGTTTCTGCCCAGATATACTATTCCAATGAAATCAGCCATAAGATCTATGCAGCATGTGACGCATATCTCATGCCATCACTTTTTGAGCCATGTGGTTTGTCTCAGCTCATTGCCCTGAGATACGGAACTATTCCTATCGTCAGAGAAACAGGCGGACTGAGAGATACAGTAGAAGCATTCAATGAGTATGAGGACAAGGGAACAGGTTTCTCATTCTCCAACTACAATGCTCATGAGATGCTCAATACTATCCGTTACGCTGAGAAGATCTATTATGATCGTAAGCGTGATTGGAACAAGATGGTAGATCGCGCCATGGCGACAGATTACTCATGGAAGACTTCAGCGATGAAGTATCAGGAATTATATGACTGGTTGATAGGATACTAAATTTAGATGGATTTTTTTGCAGATTTACTTAGTAATTATATGCTGGTAGCAGCGATTGCATCGTGGTTTGCCGCACAGGTTATAAAAACAGCCATTGATGCATATTTCAACAGAAGTATCAACTGGGAGAGGATGACAGGCTCCGGTGGCATGCCATCCAGCCACTCCTCGTTTGTGGTATCCATGGCAACGGCAGCTGCAATACAGTATGGTTTATCATCCTCTGTGTTTGCGGTAAGTTTTGTACTTGCAAGTGTTGTTATGTATGATGCTATGGGAGTGCGCAGAGAGACAGGTAAACAGGCAGTGCTCCTCAATAAGATACTTGAGGATAATCCTTTTAACTGGAAACCAGAAGAGTTTGAGATGAAATTGAAGGAGTATGTTGGTCATACTCCGCTTCAGGTTCTCATGGGAGCGTTGCTTGGAATTGTGATGGCTTTTGTAGTAAAGACTAGATATTGACGGTGAGAGCTTATCTTTTCCGTAGTAGATTTGATTGCTTATGATTTTTAAAAAACTTTTAAAAACTACAGTAGCATTTCTGAGCTGCATGCTTTTGGCATGCAGCTTAGTTTCGTGTAAGGGTGTTGAAATAACAGGTAACACCGAGGAGGTAGACAGTTATACCAAAGCTCAGTGTATGATTGTGCTTGCTTCCGAGAGAAACAGACTGCAGAATATCCTGGGACAGGAAATCTGGAGTTTGCCTGTTAAGGAAGCCAAAGAGGAGAACTATGGCCTCTATTTTGTATCCAAAGTCCGGGATTTTTTGCAGGATATAAAGACACTTAATCTTATGGCACTGAAATCAGGAGTCATAGTATCTTCTCAGGATATGGAGACCATAAAAGAAATATCAAGTGAGTTTTATAATGGACTTTCCGATCAGGACAGAGCATTTATGGCTGACTGTACACTGGAGGATGTACAGAGTATGTACACAGAATATTACATTGCCTGTAAGACAGCCCAGTATCTTATATCCGATGCAGAATTGGAAATCCCTGATTCTGATGTAAAGGTTATAAAGATACAGGTTATTACAGTCAGTGATAAGCTTCAGGCTGAGAAACTGTTGCAGGCTGTTAATGTAGAAGGCGCCAATTTTGCATATTATGCAAGACAGAACAGTGAAGATTCAGAGATAGAAAAAATGCTGTCCAAAATAGACACTGATGATGCAGTTCACAATGCAGCATTTGCTTTGGAAGAAGGTCAGATATCGGATGTGATAGAGCAGGATGGAAGATACTATATCGTAAAGTGCATCGATTCATATGACGAGGAAGCCACCATGGAACGTAAAGAGCTTTTGGAGAAGGCTTTGAAGTCGGAGACATTCTTTAAAGAGTATGACAGCTACCGTGAGGAACATATAGTAAGGTTCAGAGATTCATTTTGGCAGGATATAGATCTTACTCAGTACGGCGATAGTAAGGCAGATAATTTCTTTCAACTTTTTGATGACAATATAAAGCTTGATTGACGATATATTTGATAATTAAATCATAGATTTACAAAACCACCGAACAGTTTTATACCGACCACTAAAAGTTAGACATAAAATCTAACGATTGGTGGTCGTTTTTTTATGTTTTTCTGAAGTTGAATGTTTATGAAATGATTAGAATGCTTTATATTATTTTAATACTTTAGATTTGAAAGATTCAACCTTATTAATAGACAAATCAAAAATATTTTTTGTTGCACAATTCACAGACTTAATACTCACTATTGAAAAGGCTTACAGGCAAAATTAAAATAAAATCATAACAAATAATTAAGTGAATTAAATTTTATGCCATTAACTGATGACATTAATTAGTTCACTTCACAATTTAAGGAGGTTAGGTATGATCAGTTTTGTTTTATGCTTAGGTTTACTGATCGCAGGTTACTTTACTTATGGTAAGCTGGTTGACAGCACATTTGGCCCTGATGACCGAGAAACTCCGGCCGTCGCTATCAATGATGGTGTAGACTATGTAGTAATGCCACAGTGGAAGCTGTTCCTGGTTCAGCTTTTGAACATTGCAGGTTTAGGACCGATTTTCGGCGCACTGCAGGGTGCATTATGGGGACCTATTGTTTTCCTTTGGATTACATTCGGAACCATTTTCGCCGGTGGTGTTCATGACTATTTCTCAGGTATGCTTAGTGAGAGAAATAATGGTGATTCAATCGCTGAGGTAACAGGTAAATATCTGGGAAATACAATGAAAGCAATCATGAGAGTATTTTCGGTTGTGCTTCTTGTAATGGTTGGTACAGTTTTTGCTGTAGGTCCTGCAGGACTTATCGTTCAGCTGATAACCAATAAAGGAGTTACAGGTCCGTTCAGCAACACAGCTGTATGGCTTGGTATCATACTCATATACTATTTTATTGCTACCTTCATTTCTATTGACAAGATTATAGGTAAGATTTATCCGATATTCGGTATCTGTCTTATCATCATGGCTATCGGTGTAGTTATCGGACTTCCTCTTAATGGATTCCATACACCTGAGATTTGGAATCATTTTTACAATATGCATCCTAAGACAACTCCGGTTTGGTCTTTTATGTTTATTACAGTTGCCTGTGGTGCGATTTCAGGTTTCCACTCAACACAGTCACCGCTTATGGCAAGATGCCTTAAGTCTGAGAGACAGGGACATTTTGTATTTTACGGAGCCATGGTTGCAGAAGGGTGTATCGCTCTTGTATGGGCAGCCGCTGGATGTTCACTCTACGCAACAACAGACGGACTTAATTCAGGTCTTCAGGAGATTCTGGCAGGTGGACAGTCAGCTGCTATCTATGATGTATGTGTTAAAACAATGGGTAATGTAGGTGTTATTCTCGCTATGCTTGGTGTCGTAGCATGTCCTATTACATCCGGTGATACAGCATTCCGTTCAGCAAGACTTACTCTTGCAGATTGGTTAAAGATTGATCAGGAGTCATATAAAAACAGATTAAAGCTTTGTGTTCCTTTACTTGGATGTGGAGCTTTCCTTGGATTTGGTAATTCATTTGGAATTTTCAGTTACGCTGTAATCTGGAGATATTTCTCATGGACAAACCAGACCCTTGCTATGCTGGTTCTCTGGTCAGGAGCTATGTACCTGGTAAGAGAGAAGAAGAATTATTGGGTATGTGCAGTTCCGGCTACCTTTATGTCTGCAGTATCTGCAACATATTTCCTTATGGCACCTGAGTGTCTGGGTCTGATTCCATTCTTCAAGAACAATACAGCAGTTGCATATCCTTTAGGTATCGTTGTTGCCGCATGTTTTCTGTATCTCTTTATTAATGCTTCAAAGAAGAACAGATTAAATGATTCAGCACATGTGAATCACTCAGAAGTTGCTCACGCTTAATATAAAGTAATCCGGGTTCAGGGAGGTCTAAATGGTATTTTCACCAATTTGTCTTGGGACGACAACATTAACTAAACAGGAATTAAGAGAAGACAAAAAAAACTGTATCAAAGTAGGACCTTGTGGTCTGGGGAAAAAGGCCGTATACCTGAACAGCTTTTTTATAGATCGTCAGTACTACATAGCATATCAGGATATCAATAGGTGCTTTAAGCGAGTTGCCATGAGTAAGGGCGGATTCACCGGAAAAGGAGTCTTTGGTTCTATACCTTATCTTGTTGTAGAATATGGTACCGGACTTGCAAAGCAATGTAACTTCAAGTATGAAGATGATGTAGATATGTTTCTACTGGAGCTTGGAAAGATAAGACCGGAGATACCGTTACACAGTGTCATCGCAGAGCAGAAGCTGAGAGAGGCTGAGGAACTGGAGAGATCCAGATATCTCGAGGTTTTATCAGCCGAACAGATGGCATCTGTAAATGAACTGAAAGAAGCAGAAGATGCAATCAGAGATCATGAGAAAGAATATACAAGACTTTCCAGTACTGCAAGACAGAAACGTATCATAGATCATATAGATCCTACATATCAGAAAGTAGCTGTAGTGATACTTTTGTTATCTATTATTTCTGCACTTTTCGGCATCTTTGCTGTCCTCAGAGGACAGGGAATGGCTGTTTACTTCGTACTGTTTGGCTTTTCTTTTATGTTTATTGTTGTATCTTCAAGGATTCTGCCTACAGGAAGGAATAATAAACATACAGCAGAGAAGGAATGGGAGGAGGCACTCAGAGATATGTCCTCCGTTATTGATGAAAAGCATAACTTCCCTGTGCCTCCGCAGTATGCACATCCTATTGTGCTTGAACGTATGATAAGAGTTATCCGTGAGGGTAGAGCCACAACCATCAGGGAAGCTTTTGAAGTCATCAAGGAGGATCTGAAGAAACTGAATAATGAGGTTTCGGTATCACAGAAAGAATATGATGAAGTAATAACAGTTAAACCTATGTTTCTGGTGATGGACTATAAATAAAGATTATAAATATTAGACCTGCTGGGGATGGTATCCTCGGCAGGTTTAAATTTTTGAGAATATAAATCAAATCAAGAAAAAAGGCTCCCGGGATCAAATCCCGAAAGCCAAATATTGTTTCATATAAAATCAAAGTGAAATGATAATGCCGCTTTCCTCAGCATAAACAGTTGCTACACCCATGGCATTTGAAATAACGATCCTGCGGAAAGGTGCAAGTTTCAGAAGCTCTTCCTTGACAAACTCTGCTCGTTCCGGATTGTTTACATGAACGATAGTCAGAAGCATATCTGCTGTTTTCTCAGGACCACCCGCGCGGTCAACTGCCAGCTGAACCATCCGCTTGATAGCCTTGTTGGTACCTCTTTGCTGATCAAGCTTCTGGATGATACCACCAATAGCAGTCATGATAGGCTTGATATTGAGAGCAGTAGCGATAAACGACTTAACTGCAGATAAACGTCCGTTTTTACGAAGATTCTCAAGAGACTCAAGAACAAAATAAATCTGCTGAACAGAAATCTTCTCTTCAATAAGCTCCACTACCTCGTCATAAGACTTCCCGGCATCCTTGAGCTCCTGGATACTGAGACACAGATACAACTCACCGGCAGTAGCGGTTTTTGTGTTGAAGATATGAATCTTCTTTGTGCTGTCAGGGTGATCTTCCTCATACATTTGAAGACCGACTACTGCAGACTGATATGAACCTGAGAGATGTTCCGAAATTGTAATTACATAAATTTCATCAGTGTCACTGTCCTCAAAGGCTGTTTTGAAAGCCTCCGGTGAAGGACAAGCTGTTTTGGCACCTTCTGTTGACTCATTAAGACGTTTTAAAAAGTCCAACTGATTGAAATTTTCGTCATCAACTACTGTATATGATCCAATCTCCAATGTGAGCGGAATCAGTTTGAAATGAGGATCAGCCTTAAGCTCCGGTGTAAGATCACAACAGCTGTCTCCTATAACTAAATAATCCATATTACCTCCACGTTTCCTAACGTAGTTTTCATTACTACATATTATAGCAAAGCACAAAACTATGTCAATAATCTTGCCCTATTGGAACATAAGCTGTAAAATCAAATATTGTGTGTACCTGTTTGCTGCATACCTGCAGGACAAAATACGATTACGGCAGAGGAGAGGTATTAGTTTTTTATGAGTCTTAAAAAATTTGAAAATAATTCCGGAAGACTTTCTCGGGAAGATGTTAGAGATGATGTCACTCATATCGAGCCTCCACAGGAAAGCTCCGATGATATAGTGAGCAGTAGCTATACGGATAGCGATATGAGAACCGGTGACAAGAGCGTAACAGCAGGTGATCTTGATACAGGGTCATATGATGAATCCCAATATGATTATGAAGCAGCCGAGAAATCTTTTGATGAGGAGCTGGCTCTGAAGCGGGAAGAGATACGAAACCGTCACAAACAGAGAACCAGAAGACGCAGGAAGCAGCGTTTGGCAATGCTTATCATCGGCATAGATATCATACTTCTTCTACTTATAGGATTAGGTATCGGTACCGGAAAGATAAAACTCAACGGTTTGTTTAAATCCGGAGACAGGGTTGAAACAACTGAGGCTCAGGCTGAAACAGATGTGCCTGAGGAAACAGTTATTGAAACAGAAGCACCGCTTGATGGCATAACAGAACTTATTGCGACCTCAGACAGACAGGCCGCTATGTATGATTATGACAGCGCCATAGCTACACTTACTGAATCATCCTATGCAGGAGATCCGCAGGTTCAGGCCAAAATTCAGGAGTATCAGGCAACTGCTGCCAGCTGTGTTGCCTTTGATAATTCTCAGATCACACATGTATTTTTCCATATTCTTTGTGTGGATACTGACAGAGCATTTACAAACGACGCTGCAGGCAAGGACTTCAATCAGGTCATGACTACTATTCCGGAGTTCGAGGGCATACTTCAACAGATGTATGACAGAGGCTATGTTCTGGTTGGCCTTCACGATATGGCTGAGATACAGACCCAGGAAGATGGTACTGAGAAGATGGTACAGAAGAAAATCATGCTTCCAGAAGGTAAGAAAGCATTTGTTATGTCTGAGGATGATGTTAACTACTACGAGTACATGGTGGGCAAGGGATTTGCAGACAAGATGGTACTTGATGAGAACGGAAAGCTGAAGCTTCAGTATACTGATGCTGCGGGTAATGTTTCTGTCGGAGATTATGATCTCGTACCTATACTTGACAATTTCATCGAGCAGCACCCGGACTTTTCATATCGAGGATCTAAAGCCATAATAGCATTTACCGGTTACAACGGTGTACTTGGCTATCGTACAGATGAAACCTATGATGAGAGCTCTGAAAACAGAGATCCTTCCATGACTGCCAATGCCAATATCGCTGAAGACAGAGAAACGGTAAAAGTACTTCTGCAGGCACTTGTTGATGATGGCTATGAACTTGCATCCCATAGCTGGGGACATATCAACTTTACAAACAGGGAACTTGCAGATCTGGAGAGAGATACCGACAGATGGGAGAGAAATGTTGAGTCTTTGATGCCGGGCAATTGCGACATCATTCTGTATCCGTTTGGTGCGGATATAGGCGACTGGCATCCGTATACAGAGGAAAATCCGAAGTTCAACATGCTTGAAGCTGCAGGCTTCAGATACTTCTGTAATGTAGACTCTTCACAGACCTGGGTACAGTTCGGAAGTAACTTTGTGAGACAGGGTCGCAGAAATCTGGATGGTTACAGACTATGGATGGACTACTCCGGACAGGAGAGCAGACTATCGGATATCATAGACGCCAAAACAATCTTTGATACAAGAAGGCCTACGCCTATTGAGTGGAACTAAGTACCAATTTGAAAAAATTATAATCGCTATAAAATATAATAAGTTTAAAACGGTTGATTAGAGTTTGCATATGATGTAGGATTATTAACCGTGTTCGATAATAAAGGGAATGTACTTATGTACAGGCCCTTTATTTGTGCTTGCACATGGAGTTTTACGGTGTTATACTACTTTCGAGCAATAAAGCGTAAAAGCGCACGAATTAACGTTTGAAACTTATACAGTATTAAATTATAAAGAAATAGAGGTTATAATGAACAGTAAGCTTAAGACACAAGAAGTTGATCATTTATTTGATGCCATTCTTACATTGAAATCAAAGGACGAGTGCTACAAGTTTTTTGAGGATGTATGCACTATCAATGAACTTCTTTCTATGGCACAGCGTTATGAGGTTGCCAAGATGCTCCGCGAGGGTGATACTTATTTAAATATTGCCAAGGTTACAGGAGCTTCCACAGCTACTATTTCAAGAGTCAATCGTTCACTCAATTACGGAGCTGATGGATATGATATGGTATTTGAGAGACTTGGTTATGAGGATAATCTCAAGAAGAAATAACATTACGGATATAAAATATTATGGATATAAAAAATCCCCAAAGGTCATACGACTTTTGGGGATTTTTGTATATATATACTTATATCTTCTTTTTCTTTGCGGTACGTTCCTGAGCCTGTCTCTCAAGTTCAATTTCATGAAGCTCATCTGCGATTTTTTCCATAAGCATTTTTTTGATGAAAACATCGAGACCAAGCTCACACAGAAAGGAAAACAACTGAAGCTCCTTACGATCCTCAGGACTGAGATCTGAAAATCTGGGATCCTCGGAACTGAAGGACTCACCGGAGATCTGGCCCATCTTTTCTACCTCGGAATATATACGTTCTTTCTCGGCAGGTTCCATGGTAAAAACTTCATCGTATATATCAGTGAGACTCACAGATGACAAACCTGTAAAATACTTATCATTGAGAGGCTTAAGTATGGCCTGGATATCATTGAGCTGAAGCATACCCTTGAAGTAGTATATGAAAAGAAGAATCAGCATATGATCCTTGTTGTATCTCTTACGGGTGGGAGGAGGCAGGAGTTTGTTTTTGGCATAATTGTTGATCATGGTTTTGGTTAATGCCTTGTCCTCATGATGCCTCTTGATAGGATCAAGATGCTCATCCATGAATCCTGTTACCTGATCCATATAGAGATCAATGTTAGGAATATCCTTGGTTTTGATATGATCCAGACTTTTAAAATATGTAATTAAGTTATCAAAAAATTTTTCATCCATGCCGTCAAGTATAACACAATCAATTTTTCATAACAACACGTAGTTATCAAAACCATATGCAGTTTTTAAAACCATATGTGGTCAAAGAAGAGTACATATGTTATAATTTACCAACATATGTTTTGATATAAGTGTGAGAGATTTCAGTAACTTTTCTATATGGAAACGTAGCAGAGACTTTTACATTATATTATGAATTAGAGTTACAGTTAGTGATTAGGAGATATATGGAAAATCTGGAAAGCATTTTAAATAAAGAGCAATGTGAAGCTGTACGACATACGGAGGGACCTTTACTGGTTCTCGCAGGAGCCGGATCCGGAAAGACCAGAGTACTTACACATCGTATTGCTTATCTTATTGAAAACTGTGGAGTGGAGCCATGGAATATCCTGGCCATAACATTTACAAATAAGGCCGCAGGTGAGATGAGAGAACGTGTAGACAAAATCGTAGGCATGCGAGGAAGAGAGGTCTGGGTATCTACATTCCACTCTATGTGTGTACGTATATTGCGCCGTCATATAGAACGTATCGGATATACCTCCAATTTTTCAATCTATGATACAGATGACCAGAAGACAGTTATGAAGCAGGTCTTCAAGGAGTTGAATATTGACTCACATAATCTGAAGGAAAGAGCTGTTCTTTCCGCCGTCTCCAAGGCCAAAAATGAAGGGACAACACCGGAAGAGTATCGTAAGGAGATTTCAGGCGGTGATTATACAGAGCGCAGAATTGCAGATTGTTATGCACAGTATGAAAAAAAGCTTCATCAGAATGACGCATTGGATTTCGATGACCTGCTGCTTAAGACCGTAGAGCTTTTGGATACGGAGCCTGAGGTCCTCGATTACTATCAGGAGAGATTCAAGTACATACTTGTGGACGAGTATCAGGATACAAACGATATTCAGTTCAATCTGGTTCATAAATTAGCCGCAAAGTACAAGAACATCTGTGTAGTAGGTGATGATGATCAGAGTATATACAAGTTCAGAGGAGCCAACCTTGAAAACATCCTGTCCTTTGAAAAGAGCTTTCCGGGAGCCAAGGTCATAAAGCTCGAGCAGAATTATCGTTCCACCGAGAAAATCCTTGATTGTGCCAATGCTGTCATCGCTCACAATAAGGGACGTAAACAAAAGAGACTCTGGACGGACAATAAGGGAGGTGCCGATGTCACATTCAAGGAGTTTGAAGGTGCCAATGATGAAGCCTATGCAGTTATCCGTGATGTCAAAAACAGCGGTATGCCGTACCATGATCAGGCGATACTTTACCGTACCAATGCTCAGTCCCGACTCATGGAGGAGCAGTGCATCAAGATGAATGTTCCATACCAGATCATAGGTGGTGTGAACTTCTATCAGAGACGAGAGATAAAGGATGTACTTGCATATATGAAGGTCATTGCCAATGCTGCCGATAACGTGGCATTTGAACGTATTATCAATGTTCCTAAAAGAGGCATAGGCGATGCAACACTGGAAAAGCTGAGGGTATATGCAGCGGCCAATTCTACACCGGAACATATCATAACTATGTATGAGGCTGCTTCCAGAGCACAGATCATAGGTATCGGCGGAAAGGCCGGTAAGATGCTCAGCGAGTTTGTTGAGATGGTTGAGAAGTGGAAGTATAGACTACGACTTGCAGGCTACCTTGATGAACAGGCAGTTGATGAAGACAGCTATTCCATCCAGAAGCTTATCGAGTCCATCCGGGATGATACAGGATATGGAGCCGAGATCAAGGCTGAGGGTGATATCGAAGCAGAAACAAGATTCCAGAACATCGAGGAAATTATCAACAAGGCATCAGACTATCAGAAAGGTGCCGAGGAGCCTAAACTCAGTGAGTTCCTTGAGGAAGTATCTCTGGTGGCTGATATAGACAGAAAGGATGACAATTCAGACCTTCTGACTCTTATGACCTTACATGGTGCCAAGGGGCTTGAATTCCCTAAGGTATATCTTGTGGGAATGAGCAACGGATTATTTCCTGGATATATGTCCATGAATGAACCGGAGGATCTGGAGGAGGAACGCAGACTCTGCTATGTTGGTATCACAAGAGCCCGTGAAGAACTGGTTATGACTTCATCGAGAACACGTATGGTCAATGGTAACTATGAACGTATGAAGCCTTCTATGTTTATAGATGAAATACCTGACGAAATGTGTGAAAAGACAGTACTAAACAGATACGGCGAAGATGAGATGCCATTTGCAGATGCATTTTCCTATGGTGGTAATTCATATGGTTCAGGAAGCAGTTCACGTATTTCAGGTGGATTTGGAAATGATAGATCAAACAGCTATGGTTTAAGCGGTATGGGTTCAACTGGTTATGTTAATACTTCTTTTGGTACTGCATCACAGAAAAGTTCCGGAGGAGCAGGCACTGCCAGAAGAAAAGCAGGAACAGGTATACCAAAGAGCCTTCAGACAACAGGTGTACAGAAGCTTTCAAGCCTTGAATATAAAGAAGGAGATACAGTAACTCATATCAAGTTTGGCAAGGGTACTGTTCTTTCTATCGTTGATGGCAAGAAGGATTTTGAAGTCACGGTAGATTTCGAGAAATCAGGTCAGAAAAAAATGTTTGCAAGCTTCGCAAAACTGAAAAAGATTTGATTTATATTTTTTTTATGTTTTGTAGGCAAAGTGACTTAACGATGGTATAATTTTTATATTAGTCAACGGGCAAAAGACCCGTGTGTTCTATATGAGATTATACTGGAGGTACTTATGGATAAATTTGATTTTGAGACATTGAGAGATAATGCCAGAGAACTCAGACACAATGTAAAGTTATATAGAGATGATGCCAGAGATCATGCAGATCTGCTTTTACAGAAGCTGAAGCTTCAGGACTATATGGAGCAGAAGAGAGAAGATGACAAGTTGAAAAAGGTACTTCTCACTATCCTTGCTATTATCGGAGTTATTGCATCGATTGCAGCTATCTCATACGCTGTATATCGCTTTGTGGCTCCTGATTATCTTGAGGATTATGATGATAATGAGGATCCTGAAGAGGATGATGATGTAGTTGTGGAGGATTGACAGACTTCTCAGATATACATCATTAAAAATCTATATGCAGCAGTCGCCGGATTATATTCCGGCGACTTTTTTAAAATCATTTGAGTGCTGTTTACAGGGAGATTAATTATGGAAAATCAATTTACCATCAGAAAAGCATCAGTCATAGATGCTCCGGCTATACTTGCTATCTACAGACCTTATGTCCAAAATACTGCTATAACCTTTGAATATACAGTACCTACTATTCTGGAGTTTGAAGACAGAATAAGAAATGTACTTAAAAGATATCCATACATAGTTGCAGAGCGTACAGGAACCATAGTCGGATATGCATATGCCGGCCCTTTTCATGAGAGAGCAGCCTATGACTGGGCAGTGGAAACCTCCATATATGTGGATGAGAATCTGCGTCATACAGGACTGGGGAAACGCCTCTACAATGCACTTGAAGATATCCTGAGGATACAGGGGATTCTCAATGTCAATGCCTGCATAGCTTACCCTGATCGGGATGATATTGAAGACAGACATTTAAATACTAACAGTGCAGAGTTTCACGAGCACCTTGGATACAGGTTAGTGGGAGAGTTTCATAAGTGTGGATATAAGTTTGATCGATGGTATAATATGATATGGATGGAGAAATCAATAGGAGATCACCTTGAGAATCCTCCAAAGGTCAGAGCATTTGAAGATATTGTTTCAGAAGTAGATTTCAGCAGATACTAAAATGAGGGTCAGGATTATGGATAAAAGAGTATTTCCGGAGATGAAAAAGCACCTTGGATTTGGCATGATGAGACTTCCGATGATAGGCAGTGAAGTAGATACAGAACAGGTTAAAAAGATGGTGGATCTGTTTCTTGAGAAAGGCTTCAACTACTTTGATACAGCCCATGGCTATATCGATGGTAAGTCAGAACTTGCAATCAGAACCTGTCTTTCCGAGAGACACAAACGTGAAGAATTTTTGCTTACAGATAAGCTTACTTCACCGTATTTCAAGACTGAGGCGGATATCCGTCCGTTTTTCATGAGTCAGCTTGAGGCCTGTGGGGTAGACTATTTTGACTTCTATCTTATGCATTCCCAGAATGCTTCCAATTTTCAGCATTTCAAAAAGTGCAGAGCCTATGAGACAGCATTTGAACTGAAAAAAGAGGGAAAGATCCGTCACGTAGGTTTATCCTTCCATGACAGAGCGCATGTACTGGATGAGATTCTTACAGAGTATCCGGATATCGAGATAGTACAGATACAGTTCAACTACCTTGACTATGATGATGAAGCCATTGAATCGAAAAAGGTTTATGATGTGGCGAGAAAACATAACAAGCCGCTGCTTGTTATGGAGCCGGTTAAGGGCGGAAGTCTCGTAAATCTTCCGGATGAAGCAGATAAGGTACTTAAGGACCTTAATGGTGGTTCAAATGCAAGTTATGCCATACGATTTGCTGCAAGCTTTGAAGGTATGGAGATGATTCTTTCCGGCATGAGCAATCTTTCACAGCTTGAAGACAACGTGAGCTACATGGCAGATTTTAAGCCTCTTACAGAAGATGAGTTTGATGCAGTCTGGAAAGTCAGAGACATCTTCAAGTCACTTGACACTATACCATGTACAGGCTGCAGGTACTGTATAGAGGAGAATCATTGTCCGATGGATATCCTGATACCGGGTATGTTTACCTGCATGAACAAAAAAATGATGTTCCATAACTGGAACCAGAACTTCTATTATGAAGATGTTCTGACAGTCAATCATGGTAAAGCAAGCGAATGTATAGGTTGCGGAGCCTGTGAGAGAGTTTGTCCGCAGCATCTTCCGATACGTAAGCTGCTTAAAGATGTGGCTTCCGAGTTCGAAAGATGAGATTTTAAGCTATAAAGAAATCTTTAGATAACGTTTGGAGTCAATAAAGGTTAGGCCTCTATGATGTGAGCATAGTAAATGTTCAGTCATGGAGGCTTTTTTAATGCATATAAATAAAACGAAAAATAAAAAAATTGATTTTAAGGCAACTAAAAAAGTACGTGTTATAGCGGCTGTATCAATTCTCGCAGTAATAGGATGCGGAAGTCTCACCTATCATAATCTGCATGCCTCTGCGGCTGAAACACAGGAAGCTTCCATCGATTCAGTAACTGTAGAGAGGATGGATCTTACAAAAAGTATAACATTGAACGGAACCATCATAAGCGGTGACAGCAAGGAGCTTGTTTCTAATGTTACCGATGCAGAGGTAATCAGCCTTCCGGTTTCGGTGGGAGACATGGTGAAAAAGGGTGATGTGATTGCTGTTCTGAGCACGGAAAATCTGGAAAATCAGTTAAACCTGGCAAAGACTGCACTCGATAACACTATCGAGAAAAACCAGATGGATATAAGTGAAGCCGACCGTTCTCTTGCCAATGCCAAAAATACGATAAATCAACAGACAGTTCAGGCGGCTCAGGATCTTGGAAATCTTGCAGATAAGCTTCATAAAACAGAAGCTGACTCCCTTAATGCTCAGCAGGATATACAGAAATATATCCTTGAGGAATCAAGTCTTCAAACTGAAATAGACAACTGCCAGGACATATATGATTCAGAACAGGCTGTACTCAGAAATAAACAGAGAAAGCTTACCAAGATGCAGATTGGTGAGGAGGATGCAGAGGATGAAATCGGGGACAGCAGCAGTACTAAGCTGCAGCTTGATATCGATCAGCTCACCAATGCACAGTCAGACAGGCAGACACATATAGGTGATCTCAAATCAAAGCTTTCCGAGGCTCAGTCCAAAAGAAAGGAAGCTGAGAGTAAGCTTGAAACAGCACAGGATAGCATCACAAACATAAAGCAGGAAATCGAGAAATCACAAAATACAATAAACGAAACCAATCTTACAAATCAGAAAACCATACAGGACGGAGAATCCAGCGCCGAACTTGCGAGGATCAATGCTGAGTACAGCAAAAAAACAGCAGAAAATGATCTTATGAAGGTGGAGAAACAGATAAAGGAAGCCGTAGTAACAGCGCCTATCGACGGCATAGTGACCAATCTCAATGTTTCTGTCGGGGATGTCTATAAGGGTGACACAATAGCTGTCATACAGGACATCTCGCAGTTCAAAGCAAGTGCCGAGGCAGATCAGTATGATATCAGTGATGTGGCCAAATCCATGAAGGCTGTAGTCACTACCAAGACAACCGGAGAGGAAGAGATGAGCGGAGTTGTTACATTTGTTTCTCCTATTCCGGGAGTTACAAACAATACCAAGGATTCAACATCCACTGCCAAGGTTTCAAGCAGCAACTATCCTATCGAAGTCACATTGGATGATCCAAGTGAAAGATTACGTATAGGGATGACGGCTAAAATCAAAATCCTTGAACAGGAGGCATCTCAGGTTCTCGCAGTGCCGGCCTCATACATTACAACAGATTTTGATGGAGAAGATGTTGTATATGTACAGGGTGCAGATGATTCAGCAACGCCGGTAAAAGTCGAAGTAGGACTGAAAACAGACTACTATGTAGAGATCCGCTCAGAGGATATCCATGAGGGAGATGTGGTGGTCAACCAGATATAGGAGGGCAAATGTCTCAGATTATAATGCATGCCGGTAATATCAGAAAAAGCTTCAATATCGGTACAGAAAATGAGCTTGAGGTACTGCACGGAATAGACATACAGGTACATAAAGGAGAGTTTGTGTCCATAGTAGGTACCAGTGGGTCCGGCAAGTCAACATTTATGAATATCTTAGGTCTTCTGGACAGACCTACATCAGGCAGCTATGAGCTGAACGGAATAGATGTAAGTAAAGCAAGGGATGATGAACTAAGCCACATAAGAAACCGAGAGATCGGCTTCGTTTTTCAGACCTACAATCTGATTCCCAGAACCGATGCCCTGAGAAATGTGGAACTTCCGATGCTGTATGCAAGGATACCGGAGAAGGAACGACGTGAAAGAGCAGAGATGCTTCTGGAACTTGTGGGCATGAAAGAGAGGATGAACCACACACCGGATGAACTGTCCGGCGGACAGAAACAGAGAGTGGCCATTGCCAGAGCTCTCGTCAATCATCCGTCATTGATACTTGCAGATGAGCCGACAGGTGCTCTTGATTCTAACACAGGCCGTATAGTCATGGACCTGTTTCATAAGCTGCACGAGGAAAATGGCATCACCATAGTACTCATCACCCACTCACAGGAACTTGCCGAAGAAACAGAAAGAGTAGTGACACTGAAGGACGGAGTCATACTTGGTGAACGGAAAGGACAGAGATATGCTGGTTGAAAACATAAAGCTCTGCATCACAGGACTTATGGCAAACAAGATAAGAACCTTTCTGACGATGCTCGGCATAATCATCGGCATTGCGGCCATGATAGCGATCATGACCGTTAGTGACGCTATGAACAAATCAGTCATGGACTCCATGGGAAGCATGGGAGCCGACAAGATAGATGTTTTCCTGTCACAGAAAACCTATGACGACTCCATAAGCCGTGAGATAAAGAACAAGGATCGCTTCAATGATGATATGCTCGGCGAAGTGCAGGAACACTTCGGAGACAGAATCGCGGGGGTAGCATTATCAAAAGACATAGGTTCCTCAACCATAGAACAGGGAAAGGTTCATGCCAATGTCTCCCTCAAGGGTCTGAACCAGACAGCCCTCGCTTCGGAAAATCTCACTATGCTGAGCGGACGTTCCATTTCATCACAGGATGAAAATGCTGTATCAAAGGTGGCTATAGTTTCCGACAAGTATGTGGACAAAATTTTTGACGGAGATGTCAGGGAGGCTCTCGGCAAGGAAATCGAGCTTCCCATAGAAAACAAATACTACACCTACACTATCATAGGTGTTTATCAGTACGTGGATTCCGGAATTACAGCCGGTTTCTCCTTTGATGATATAGAAACCAATGTTTATATCCCGTTTTCTGTGGCACAGCTGCAGGTAGAAAACGGTGATTACTATGAGGAGTTTTCTGTTAAGGCAGGAAAGGGAGAGGATCCTGAGGCACTTTGTACAGAGCTTCAGGACTATATCAACACTACCTATTATCAGGACAATGATACCTATGAGAGCTATGCCTACAGCATGAAGGAGTCTCTCAAGCAGATGAACTCGATGCTCAGTACACAGAGAAATGCATTTCTTGCAATCGGAGCCATTGCTCTTCTGGTAGGCGGTATAGGAGTCATGAACATCATGATCGTATCCATAACTGAAAGAACCAGAGAAATAGGTACACGTAAGGCACTGGGAGCCACAAACAATGATATCAGGCTGCAGTTCATCATAGAAGCCATGGTCATATGCTTTCTCGGAGGAATCATCGGCATCATAACAGGACTCCTCTTTGGAATGATTGCCACAAGGATGATGGGTTACAGCGGAACTGCTTCTATAGGGGGCATCCTTGGCTGCGTAGTATTCTCCATGGCCTTCGGCCTGTTCTTCGGATATTATCCTGCCAACAAAGCGGCCAGAATGAATCCTATCGAAGCTCTGAGATATGAGTGACGAAAGTAGGGAATGGCATATACTCTGTGAATCGTATATAGAAAACTTCAGTGTTAATATTACAGATCATATGCTTCAGTTATTGTCTTGATAATAATCACTTCTTTGCTAAAGTAATACTTAGTAGAATTTAAAAGTAGTTTTATATTTTGATGAAGTAAGTGTCAAAATAAACAAAAAGTAACATTTACAGAAAAGCCCACTAAAGGAGAATATATGAAAGACAATAAATACAGAATACTGGTTGCGGAAGACGACAGAGATATCATTGACCTTCTTGAGATGTATCTGGATAATGCTGGCTATGAGGTTCTCACGGCAGAGAACGGGCTTCTTGCCTGGCAGAGCCTCAGTTCCAATGATGACATTGACCTCGTCATCATGGACATAATGATGCCGGAGATGACAGGATACCAGCTTCTCCGCAAGATGAGAGAAACCAAGAATATACCAGTCATCATAATATCCGCCAAAACAGAAGACAGCGACAAGATACTGGGACTTGATCTCGGAGCCGATGATTATATATCAAAGCCCTTTAATCCACTTGAAGTAGTGGCGAGAGTTCGTTCCAATCTGCGTAGATTTTACAGTCTCAATGATACTAACTTCGATGATGATGGACTGCTTACAGTAGGTGATCTCGCTCTGAACACAAACAGTATGACCTTGAAAAAGGGGTCAGAGGAGATAGCGCTTACACCTATGGAATATAAGATACTCATGCTGCTGATGCAGAATCCGGGCAAGGTCTTCACCAAGATACAGATATATCAGCATGCCAGCGGTGATTATGTAGAAAATGATGAAAATACCATCATGGTGCATATGTCCAATCTCCGCGAGAAGATAGAGCAGGATCCTAAGATGCCGAAGTATCTGAAGACCATAAGAGGATTGGGTTATAAGCTTGAAAAACAATGACACTCACATCATAGAATAGGAACATATAGATGAAGGGATTAAATATAAAAAGTAAAAACGGAAGTCTCTACTTCCTCATCATGCGTGGCTACCTTGGATTCATACTGGTAACATTCATACTTATATTCAGCCTCTATTTTTTTAATTACTATATGAGTCAGAAGCTGGAGGACAAGTATTTCAACAATACTGATATTGATTACTATGCTTATGAAGAAAAGTTTCAGGATACAGATGGCGCAGAACATATCCTTATGATCGAGTATGACTATAAGGATGACAAGGGTCAAAATGATGATTCCTATCTGGAGCAAATCATGGTGCTGGATGAACATGGCACTGTACTTTATACAAACTCTCTGCGCAGTGTAACTGAGTTCAGAGATCGAATAAAGAATTCCCAGAATTCCGCAGATTATCTTGTTTCCTTCAAGAATTACAATAAAGGAAAGACCAAGGTTGATGCAATGACTGCCATCATACTTGTTGTGGGTGAGATAGCAGTACTGCTGTTTTTTGCATTTAAACTTAATAATAGTGTTATGAAACCTCTGAGCCTTCTGAAAAATTCCATGGAGCAGTATGACCGTTCTAAAGAGGTACTTACACCTATTGACTATAAAGGGCCAAACGAACTCCAGGAAATCTGTGAATCCTATAACGGTATGGCTTCAGCCCTTAATAAAAGTAACGAAGAACGACATAATCTCGAGGAAGGCCGGGAGCGAATGCTTGCAGGTATATCTCATGATCTGAAGACTCCGGTTACGGTTATCCAGGGTTATGCCAATGCTATCCTGGACGGCACGATCTCAAAGCAGAACGAGACGACCTATATCGAGACAATCTATAAGAAATCACTGGTACTTTCCGAGCTTATCAATTCCTTTCATGAGTATTCGAGACTTGAGCATCCTGATTTTTGTCTGAATAAAAAAGCAGGAGATATAAGTGAGTACCTGAGAGAGTACCTGGCTGACAGATATGATGAACTGGCTATCGCCGGATTTGAGCTCGAGATAAGTATCCCTGATAAATGTATCATGATGAACTTTGATCACACAGAGCTTAAGAGAGTGTTTGAAAATATAATCAACAATACAATAAGACACAATCCAAAAGGCACAACGATTTTTGTTTCACTCGAAGAATCAGAAGATCTTATAGTTGAAGGATCAAAGATCGTAAAGCCTATGATCAGAATCTACTTTGGCGATGACGGCGTGGGGATCAGCGATGATATAAGACAGAATATCTTTGACCCGTTTGTAACAGGAGATTATGCAAGAAAATCAGGAAAGGGCTCCGGACTTGGACTTGCCATCTCCAAGAAAATCGTCGAAGCTCATGGCGGCTTGATCCACCTTAGGGATAAGGACGAGACAGATCATAGCACAGAGTATGAGATACTTCTGCCGGTGATGAGATGATACATAAGGCATGAGAAACTTTTGTGCCTGATGAAAATGTTAATGATAATGAAAATGAATATGGAAAAATCAGGAATAAACTCAATAAGACGAACAGTAATAGGTACACTTATCCTATACACTCTTTCAACAGGTGCCGTAACAACATTTAACTCTGTTTCCGCCTATGCAGCAGAAACAGAAGCCAAGGACTATAGCTTTTCATCTCTCCAGTGGGATACAAGCGATGATATGATGATGGCTTACTGGGATCAGTCAGAGGATGATCAGCACTACAAGGTGCAGCTCTACAAGGACTCCGTATCTACTGACAGTAAGGTTGGCCCTGCAGTAACTGTAACCAATAAAGATTACTATGATTTTACAAAACTTGTTTTGTCTCAGGGCGCAGGAAATTATATCTTTACAGTAACAGGCCTAAAGGAAAATGAAACGCAGCAGTCTGATACCGTATATATCAATTGGGAACTGTTCCACAACATCGAAGACAAGTATATAGGTGAGCATCCCAAGACCGTATACGGAAAGTATTCGGTCGAAAAGATGGAAATGATAAAAAGAGTGGACCCAGTCACCACAAAAGCCATGAAAAAAACAGAAGAAAAAGAAAAAACAGCCCGAGATGGATGGCTCAAGTTAAAGGATGCTGACTGGTATCACTTTACAAAAGGAGCTATGGACATCGGCTGGTATACAGATCCTGCAACAGGTGATAAATACTATTTCAATCCGGATGGAACCATGAAAACAGGATATATGTATCTGAATGGACAGAATTTCTTCTTTGATGAGAGCGGAAAACTTAAAATGTAAGATGATTTCTGATGAAAAAATAAAAGATGATTTTCTGATCAAAAACTTGTGTGAATATTCCTCTGGATGTATAATTCATAAACATTTACATTAAACATAAAAAGAGGAGAAGCATGGCAAAAAACGGAATCGTAGTAATAGGAGCAACATTTGTAGATATCAAGGGCTATCCTTCAGAAGTATATGTTCAGAATGGCAGGAACGCTGGCTCAGTAGTAGAGGTTCATGGCGGAGTATGCCGTAACGTGGCAGAGGATATCGCCAATGTTGAATTGAAACCAACATTTGTTAGTATCGTAGACAACAGCGGTACAAGTACCGATGTTATCAACAAGCTGAACCGCCATAAGATCAATACAAGTTATATCAGAAGAGTTGAAGGCGGACTCGGAACCTGGCTCGCTATCTTTTCAAATGAAGGTGATGTGATTGCATCTATATCAAGACGCCCGGATTTGTCTGAAATATCAAATATCCTTAAAGAACAGGGCGATGAGATAATCAGCAATGCTGACAGTGTTGTAGTTGAGATAGATATGGATGCTTCAATCCTCAAGCAGATCTTTGAACTTGCAGAAAAGTACCAGAAGAAGGTATGTGCGGTTGTTTCCAACATGTCTATAGCTATGCAGCGTCGGGATCTTTTGAAGAGAACAGCAGTTATAGTATGTAATGATCAGGAGGCAGGCATGCTGTTTTCAGATGATTACTGCTGCAAGACTCCCGAGGAGCTTATGCCTATTCTCGACAAGCAGGTTAAGTCAGCCAAGTATCCACGTATGGTAGTGACTATGGGAGCCAAGGGAGCTGTATATGCGTCTATGGACGGTGAGCCGGGATACTGTCCGAGCATTCCTGCCGGGGTTGTTGATACGACAGGAGCAGGAGATGCCTTTTTCTCAGGTGTTGCTATCGGACTTACATACGGTAAAACTTTAGGAGAAGCATGTCAGATAGGAACAAGGCTCGCCAATTCCGTTATTCTTTCTATGGATAATGTGTGTCCCAGGTTCATGCCTGCAGAATTTGATATCAGAGTTGAGAGATAAAAGAGCTGATTGATCTTCAGAATGTATAAAGAGTCGATTGGTCTTTATAATGTATAAAGAGTTGACTGATCTTCAGAATTTATAAAGTTCAGTCAGGTTTTCTGATATTTGTTTAAAACAGTAATAGATATAAGAGATAACTCAGGCACAGGTCATGATTTGAACCTGTGCCTTTTTAGTAAAAAAAATCGCCGGTACCTTACGATACCGACGATGAATATGTAATATCAATTACTTAGCAGCGATAGCTCCTGTTGGGCATGCTTCCTCGCAAGCACCACAATCGATGCATGTTGACTCGTCAACTACATACTTAGAATCTCCAGCTGAAATAGCCTCTACTGGACATACAGATGCACATGATCCGCAGCTAACGCACTCGTCACTAATAAAATGAGCCATGGGTAATTCCTCCTTGAAATAATATAATAAAAAACTTAGTGTTCGATGATTGTTCAATCTCATCTATAGATGTATATTAATATAGATTTTAGGAAAGTACAACAAAATAATTTTCAAAAATTGTATTTTTTTGGATAATATATTTAGTTTAAACTAACTAATTCATAGTAAGTTGATAGGAAGTAACATGAAAAAAAACAAGTCTATAACAATTGGTACGGTCATATTTTACATGATTCCCGTGATAGCGATATGTGCAGCAGTTATTTTCGGATATCTGTACTATAAGGATTTCAGAGAGTATAAAGAAGCAGAAGACGAGTACGCGGATATCAATGATAACTACATAGCCATTATCCCGGACAGAGAAGATGGTAATGGTGGAGAAGAACAGGATGAGATTACAAAGACACCGGAGTATTTTCCTCTGCTTGATATAGATTTTGATTCCCTCAAGTCTATAAACAATAAGCTTGCATGTGTCCTCTACATTCCGGCGGTTGATATCACATATCCTGTTGCCTATTCAGAAGACAATATCGATTATCTCCATAAGACCTTTGAAGGCAAGTATAATTTCGCAGGATGTATATTCTATGACTATCTGAGCGATAGAGGATTTACCGGCAGAAATACTTTTATATTTGGACATAATATGAAAAACGGGTCTATGTTTGGTAAACTGAAGAAACTTGTTTCGGAAGCAGGACTAGCAGCATCAAATCCGTATTTTTATATCTATACAGATGGACAGATCAGGAAGTATGAGATTTTTTCATACTATCGTACTGTAGAAAACAGCGACACTTATATGGATGTTCCGGATGATGAAACCTATGATACCTATGTTAAGTTTTGTCAGCGTTATTCGCAATTCAAGGAATTTCCGGATGATATAGATTTCACTGAAAGACCTGGACTAGTGACATTATCAACATGTGCCGGAAGAGCAGGAGGTAATGAGAGATTTGCGGTGCATGGTGCCCTTGTTGCCACCAAAAATCCAATAAATAAGAACAAACTTAAAAAATAATATAGTAAAAACATGAATATTTGTCAGTATAATCAAATTATAAAGCCATTTTAACCAATTTCATAATATAGAAAGCGCTAACATTAATGTGCTGAATTAATTTATACCTTAGGGGCATAAGAAAGTAGGAATTGGGATACTTTCAGAGGTATGAGTTTTAGAACATGTCGTTCTGACAGTTGACAGAGGGGATGGAAAAATGAATAGTGAAACCTTTATCGTAAGTATCAAGCATAGGGAGAACTCGACGTGGCAGGGTAAGGTTACATGGGCACAGAAGTCCAAAACAAAGTATTTCAGATCTACCCTGGAGCTTATCAAGATGCTTAATGGTGCCTTGGATGATACAGAAGCATCATCAGAAGACTATATTGATTAGTGACTTAAGGCACATTGAATTTTTGATTACTAGTTATTCATTACTTTTTGAAAGAGGATTTTATGGAAAAATTGAGCGGTATAAATCTTGTAAGTTTGTTGATAGACCATCGTGAGAGACACGATTTCAGCGGAAGGATCATCAATCAGTATAGTGATGATATTATAGAATTTGATTCCTGTATGAATATGCTTAACAGGCTCGAAGAGCTATATAACGATTGGGGATTTCCGGAGGCAGCCGTAAGACTCCGCAGTTTTACTGTTCATAGAACAGATTTGTTAAATGACAAAAAAAATGATTCAAAGAAACGTCTTGTTAACATTGCAGCAGAAAAGAAGCCACGTAGTATAGTAGATGAAAGAGGCACTGTTGCTACATTCCATATACTTACAGAGATGAGACAACACTCAAGCTGGCAGGGCCAGGTACTTTGTGTAGATTCCGATAAAAAGTTTGAATTTAACAGTACTCTGGAGCTTTTATTCATTATGGATGATGAGCTGAATTCCCTGCGGTAGATGATTTGATTTGATGGGTAATATGATATATATTACGAATACTTTAAATTTATTAAAAATTTTAGACTTTTCTTACAAAAAACTCTTGTTAAAAAATTGATAGTCGTGTATCATGTAAGCAAGTCAGATGAAACAAAGATGTTTCAATTGCCGGGCGCAAAGTTCGGCATACATTTAAGAGGTGTAGATATCAATGGTGGTTATTGATATCTACACTTTTTTATTTTGAATTATCAGTTTTGAGCTTTACGTCATCATATTCATTTATTTAATTCTGCAATTATGTCGTAATATCTAGTAAAGACTTTATGATTTTTATGTTTAAAAGAGTATAATCAAAAGTATAGATTTATACATTAAACTTAAAGTTAATATAAGATATTTAAAAGGCGGGATAGTATGAGAACTAAACGACTCGGCGACATGCTTGTTGAGATGAATTTCCTCACTGAGGAGCAGCTTACAGAAGCACTGGCTCTTCAGAAAAAGGAACATGAGCGACTGGGTACCACACTTGTAGATCATGGGTATATCACGGAATCACAGATGGTAGATGCACTGCGCATGCAGTTAGGTATCGATTATATAGATCTGACCAAAACTGATATAGCTCCGGAGATGTCTCAGTACATACCTAAAAAACTTGCCAAGCAGAATCGTATGGTACCGGTGTCCATTTCCAAGGATAATCTGTTCCTTGCTATGGCAGATCCTACCAACTTCATGGCTATAGAGGATGCCAAGAAAGCCAGCCGTAAAAACATTATCCCTATGATCGCAGCGGGTAATGCAGTAGATCATGCAATCAATACTTTGTATGGTAATGAAGGTGCTGCTCAGGCTATGGCCCAGATGAGGGCTGAAGCAGGAATCTCAGATGAGGAGGTCAAATCTTCCGCTGATGACACCATTGACACAAGTGAAGAGTCTGCACCAACAATCAGACTTGTTAACTCCATCATCGAACGTGCGTATATTGAAAATGCTTCCGATATCCACTGGGAGCCTTCTGAGGGAGATCTCATCATCCGAATGAGAATAGACGGACGTCTCCATAAGATACTTACGATACCGCATAATCTTATGGAACCTGTCATATCGCGTCTAAAGATCATGAGCCGTATGGATATCATTGAGAGACGTATTCCGCAGGACGGCCGTGCGAAAATCCGAATCAAAGGACAGGATATCGATCTCCGTGTATCTACACTGCCGACAATCTATGGTGAAAATATCGTAATCCGTATCCTGAGACGTGACGGTTCAAAACTTAATCGTAGAGGTATAGGTATCCCTGAGGCAGAAGATGCCAAGATATCAAAGCTTCTGGGACTCACCAGCGGTGTTATCATGATCGTAGGTCCTACCGGTTCCGGTAAGTCCTCTACCATGTATGCTCTTGTTAATGAGCTTCTTTCAGAAACCACTAATCTTATCTCTCTTGAAGACCCTGTTGAGTACAATATCAAGGGCGCTATACAGGTACAGATCAATGAAAAAGTCGGCCTCACATTTGCCTCAGGTCTCCGTTCAATTCTTCGACAGGATCCTGATATCATCTGCGTAGGTGAGATTCGTGATAGTGAGACAGCAGAGATTGCCATGCGTGCAGCCATGACAGGCCACCTGGTAATCACCACCATTCATACTGAAGATGCTATTTCAGCTATCGACAGACTAAAGGATATGGGTGTTGCACCGTACCTCATCGCAGCAGGTCTCAGAGGTATCATTTCCCAGAGACTGCTTCGCCGTATCTGCAAGAACTGTAAGGAAGAAATAGAAGTTCCAGTACAGAAGATAAGGATGGCAGGCCTCAAGGAACGTCCGGGACGTAAATTCTATCAGGGCCGCGGATGTGATATGTGCTTCAACTCAGGTTACAGAGGACGTATAGGTGACTTCGAGGTTCTGGTCATGAATGATGAGCTCCGTCAGTGTATCACAGACAATGGCAATAAACAGGAATTCCAGAGACTGGCGAAGGAAACAGGATATGTTTCCATGCTTGAGAATGCAGATCTGCTTGTTGAAAAGGGCATCACTACAGTAGATGAAGTGATGCGTACAGTTACAGAATTTAATGAATAAAAGGTAATAACTTGAACTTCACAATAGATAAAACACAGATGAAGTACCTTGCCATCATGTTCATGGTACTTGATCACTTTGCAGAAATAGTACTATACAGTGAATTACATGGAGGTGGAGCTTTACTGAACTGGCTCCACCTGTCTGTTCCTGCTGCTCAGCTGATGTATCGTATATTTACAGCATTGGGCAGTTTCACAGGAGCTGTGATGATCTACTTTATGGTAGAAGGCTATCACTATACCAGAAGTTTCAAACATTATCTTTTGAGATTCCTCATATGTGGAATCATATCAGAGCCGGTCTTTTTGTACGCCTTTAACTATCGCTACCAGATACTGAACATGATGTTTGCACTGGCGATAAGTCTCATAACTGTTTATGTGCATTATCATGTGGCGAAAAGAGAACTGAAAACCTTTCTGTACATCATACTGTTTCTGGCTAATGCTTTTACCGACTGGACATCACTTGCTGTGCCTGTAACGATCCTTTTAGTATCTGCATTTGAGCCTTTAAAGGATAAGCCGGGATTCAAACTTGATAAGAGAAAACTTAAGAATGTCTGGCTTTTATCTATCTTGTACTTTATTGCAACCTTTTACGTATATACCAAATCATGGCTGAAATCCATTGAAACGGCAGAAGGAATGATACTTGCTGCCATATTTATACTTCGATTTTATGATGGAAAACGGAAAAGCACTAAAAATCAGACTTCACTAAGTAAAAAATTCCATCAATATCTTCTATACGCGATATACCCATTACATCTTTTGATAATTGCAGTAACTTATAATTTTATTATAAAAATTATTAATATCAGCTAGAATATTTGCAGCCAATATCCTATAATCAAACACGAGATTTCAAAAAATTAATCAAATTCATAACCCGCAACCAGAATTAATTGAATTGGAGAAAAGATATGCTGCATATACAGGATATTGTTGCCCTTGCTTCCCGCAGAGGAGCCTCAGATATACATTTGATAGCAGGACTTCGTGTTAAGTGCCGTATAGACGGCCGTATAGTTGATCTTGCGGATAATGTCCTGACTCACGATGATTGTGAACATCTTGCCAGAGAAATCGCAGGTTCCAAATTTGACCAGATCAAAGAAATCGGTGAGTTGGATTGCGGCGGAACCATAGCAGATGAAAGAGTCCGTATCAATCTGTTTCGTCAGCAGGGCCATATCTCTGCAGCACTGAGAATTCTCTCAAACAAGATACCGGAATTAGGTTCACTGGGCCTTCCCGTTGTGGTTTCAACATTTCCGTCATTACAGAAGGGAATTGTTCTCGTAACAGGTGAGACCGGTTCCGGAAAATCTACGACCCTTGCGGCTATTCTTAATGAAATCAACCACACCAGGAATTCTCATATCATAACTCTGGAGGATCCTATAGAGTATATGTATCAGTCTGACCGCTGTATCATCAATCAGCGTGAGATCGGCAGGGATACAGAGAGTTACAGTAATGGTCTCAGAGCCATACTTCGTGAGGATCCGGATATTATACTCATCGGTGAGATGCGTGATCTCGATACTATCGAAACTGCACTTACTGCAGCAGAAACAGGACATCTCGTATTTGCCACACTTCATACCAACAGTGCAGTAGATACTATAGACCGTATAGTAGGTGTTTTCCCTGAAGCAAGACAGCAGCAGATCAGGATGCAGCTGTCAACAACACTTAGAGCTGTACTGTCACAACAGCTTCTGGTTCGTGCAAGCGGAAAGGGAAGAGTCGTTGCCTGCGAAGTGATGATCGTCACTCAGGCACTGCAGAACCTCATAAGAGAAGGTAAGACTCCTCAGATGCAGAGTTTCATGCTGAGTTCTGCAGATCAGGGTTCTATGACCATGGACAATTGCCTCATAAAGATGTACTCAGAGGGAAAGATATCACCGGATACAGCGGTGGATGCGGCTGCGGATCAGCTATATGTGAGGAAGAGAGTTATGGGCATATGACATCTGACCTAAATTTATGTTTTTTTTATAGATTCAGGTTAATTTTTTTGAGGAAGAGCCGATAAAACTAATGAGAGTTAAGGTACATAAAATTACTTGACAGGTTTATATATTTATATTTTTGACTTGATTTAACCACCTGACTATTTATGAGATTTGTTTGATAGATAAGTTCATGGTGGTATAGTTAGTCAAAAATGAATAAATAATATAAATAATGATATTGACTAAATAAATTTCATATACTACATTTTAGTAAAGCAAAACCTTTTTCTATACAGTGATATAGTGATAGGAAGAAGAAATATAGATAGAGGTGATTGCAATTGGTTACGTACTCATACAAAGCATTGACGGCAGAAGGGGTAGAGACAAAGGGTGTGATTCAAGCCCAGGATGAGTTTTCTGCAGTCACTCAGATAAGACAGAAATGCCCCGTCATAACCAGTCTGACACCGGTTGAAAAAGAAAACGGTAAACTTCAGGAACTTCTGGCGATAGACATCGGAAGTCCTCGCGTAAAGACCAGAGCCCTGGCTCTTATGTGCTCACAGTTTTCCATAACTCTCAAATCCGGAATGCCTATAGGCAGAGCCATAGATATGATCGCCAGGCAGACTGATGATAAAAAATTACGTAAGATACTGGAGGAAGCATCAGAAGATGTATTAGGAGGATCAACATTAACAAGTTCTCTTGAGAAGTATGATGATGCATTTCCGGTAACATTTATCGAGACCATACGTGCAGGCGAGGTGTCCGGTACTTTGGACAATTCTTTCGCCAAGATGCACAAGTACTATGAGACCAGCGCAAGAAACAGTGAGAAGATCAGAAGCGCTCTTACCTATCCGATTTTTGTAGTCTGTGTAGCTGTTGTAGTTCTCATCGTTATCATGGTCAAGGTCGTACCGACTCTTGCTGAGGTTTTCAGAAGCCTCGGAGGTGAGCTTCCGGTTATGACAAAAATTATGATTTCAACTGCCAACTTTTTTTCAGAGTGGTGGCTTGTGATGTTCATGGTGATACTTGCACTGGTTATAGCGTGGAAGATATTCGTCAGGACTGAGAGAGGCATGGAACTCGAAGCAAAGATGCAGCTTGAGATGCCGGTTATCGGCAGGATCAATGTTCTGAACGGATCAGCACAGTTTGCCAATACTATGTCGACTATGATTGGATCCGGTCTTACACTTAACAATGCAGTTTCCGTAACTGCCAAGGTACTGGATAATTACCTATTGCAGAAAGACGTGGAACATATGATAGGCAAGATAGAAGAAGGAAAACAGCTCGGAGAGTGTATGAAGGTTTGTGAATACTTCCCTGAAACACTTAAAGATATGTGCGCTGTCGGTGAAGAAACCGGTGAGCTCGATCAGACTTTGGAAGTAATCGGAGATTACTTCACGAACGAGACTGAACGACTGGTGCAGCAGGCGATCACGATGCTGGAACCGACATTACTTGTGATCATGGCATTGTTCGCAGGTTTCCTCGTAATATCGATTTATCTGCCGATGTTCACGATGTACAACTTGTTTTAATATTTTCAGATGCCCATATGGGCTCAGCAATTATGTAAAGATCTGCGCGGTGCAGTTCTTATAGAGGAATAGAACATTCAAGGAGGAGAAGAATATGTTCAAAAAGTTAGACAAAAGAGGTTTTACATTAGCTGAGCTGCTCATCGTAGTTGCTATCATCGGTGTGCTGGTTGCGATTTCAATCCCAATCTTTACAACTCAGCTAGAAAAGGCACGTGAGGGTACTGATATCGCCAATCTGCGTTCTGCCTATGCAGCTGCTCAGGTTGAAGCGATGACCGGAGATTTAGGTCTTATAGCTGCTGATGGTTCTGGTTCTGCTTATTATAATCCTGGAGTGGACGGTAGTTTGGAGAAGACTGGTGGTATTACAATTGGTCAAGGAACTAAGACAGATGGTAAATCAGATGTTTCATCACTCACTGGTGTAATAAAATATACTACAAGTACAGTAGCAAATGGTACGAAAATCAAGGTCACTTGGGCAGATGGTGCCGTAAGTGAAGTAGCTTTTGAAACTGCAACAACATAATGCAGTCAAGATTAATAAAGGTAACTACTAGATTAGACCGTGATAAAAAGTCTTATATGGCTATTTAACTTGATTATTAATTATTTCTCCAATCTCATTTTAGAGATTGGAGTTTTTAATTATATACTCAAACTTCCCACACCCAAAGGTGTGATGTACCTTGAAAACTCTATACTTCAGACAAATAAAAAGGCATAGGTCACTTTCAAATGAGGTAAAATGAATTTACCACAAAACATTTACCATGAAAGAACTTACGCCATATACATATATTATCACAGGGAAAGCACACAGAGGAAGAATGTATAGATTTTTAGTATAAGATGTACTTTCAACACAATGAGTCACAGCACCGGACACTGAAACCCGACCGTGAAGACCCCAAAAACTTAATAGCTTAATCCTTTTTCCTCAAGAAGTTTTTTAAGGCGGATAATCTCCTTTGCGGCATCGTCATACTTCGCTGTAATGTCTTCGAACCTATCGGCAAGAATCGCATTTTCAGCATTCAATGAAGCATTTTCTGTACTCAATTTAGAAATCTGCTCTTTTTGATAGTTTTCATGAGCGATAACGTCCTCTCTGCGCCTACACTGTTCACGTATAACGAAATCGGCGTTTGATAAATAAATGGATTCAGCTGTAGAATCAAGTGAGGGTTTATCTTTAGTGATCATTTTGATTTCTTCCCATGTAGAAGTTTTAAAAATCTTTGCCCAAGTGTCAATATTGATAGCCATTTATTTTTTGAAAGATTTGTCTCTGGCACTCCTTTTTTACACAATTCCTCTTGTTTATGATTTTTGAAATAATCATTCATATCTTTAGTAAATTGTTTAACATCTTTCCCGGCTTTTTCAGCAGCGACGGAAATATCTAAAGTATTATCCATGACTAAAGAATATAACATAGATTCACGTCCCTCGATATGTCCTTCGATACGCCCTTCCGCACGTCCTTCTGTTCGTCCTTCAGTTCTAGCTATATCTTCATAATGTTTCATAA
>DGVW01000115.1:19525-27249 GCA_002396005.1 Oribacterium sp. UBA4274 | reverse complement strand
CCCAGCTGAGCTAAGACCCCGTCTATCACCTTTTTGAAAGACTTTGTTTCTGTCTTTCGGCGACTCGTTTATATTACTAAAAGTATCATTCATTGTCAACAAACTTTTGATTTTTTTGAAAAAAAGTTTGTTGACGAGAATTTTTTACTCCCTAAAGTGACAATGAAATGATACTGGATAGATACGTACCCACCCTATTTATGTCAGTTGAAACCATAGAACTTCTGGGCGATCTTATAGCACATGATTGTAAACTTGTTGCCGGCTTTACTGTTAAAGTTCATGCCCTGTCCAAGGAAAGACGCTCTCATGCGGAGCCATACAGGGAAATTGGTTTCTTTAATATAGGCCCAGAGTTCTTTCTTCTTCTGCATATTTTCTTCTGAGCCTGACTTGATGGCAAGAACAGATGAAACCGTTGTGATGATCTGCAGATAGCTGAACATATATTTACGAAGTTTTGGCGCCTGAAGTTTGTTTATATCACAACATTCAAGCATGATACGGTTTACCTTTAACTGCTGGTCGATACGACCGATCATGACAGTTTCATTTACAGACTGATCATCACGGCCGATGAAGTAGTGATAAAGGTTAATATTCATATAATACATGGTCTTTACTGAAGGTAACGGCTGATATACGAAAATATTGTCAACATAGAAGGTATGTTTCGGAAGCTGAAGCCCACAATCCCTAAGCATTTGCGTACGATAAATAACTGAATGCATAAGTATATACTGTCCTATGTGGAAATGCTTTACATCCTTCCAGGTGAATATCCTGCCTTCAGGAAGCGCTGTTGTATATCTCATGACCTTTTTATGAGTTTGACCAACTTTATCATAGATAAAATTGCATACAAACATATCTACAGGCGTGCCTGCCATAACAAGCTCTCTAAGCTGAGAAAGCACTTTAGGAAGTGCCTCTTCATCAAGCCAGTCATCAGAATCAACCACCTTGAAGAAAAGACCTGTAGCGTTTTTGAGACCTGTGTTTACAGCCTCTCCATGGCCTCCGTTTTCCTGATGTACAGCCTTTACGATGCCGGGATATCTTGCCTCATATTCTTTTGCGATTGCAAAGGTATTGTCCTTCTGTGATCCGTCATCTACTACTATTATCTCTACCTCATCGCCACCTGCAAGTATGGACTCGATACACTTACCCATATATGCTGCTGAGTTATAACAAGGTATTGCAAAACTTACTAATTTCATGAAAAATCCCCACTATATAAGTATATTTTATAACGTGAGTGTCAAAAGCATGTCACTCACGTCGAAAAAAGACAAAAGTTACTTGAAAATTTTAACCCTACTTCAGGTTTTATTCAAGTAGAGGATTTGATGTAGTTATTTAATGATGAAGCACAACTGCCTTCGATTTTTAATCGAAGGAGCCACGCGGCGTTGAGCGTTTCAAAGGGATCTTGTTATATGCACACGAATGTGTGCGGGAGCATATATCAGTGAGTGGCCGATACTTCTGCCACTCACATCATTATCCGGCTGATCTGTTAATGCTAAGCCCGGTATCAGGCAATGGTTGTTCCTGCAAGTCCGGCTACTGCTTTTTCAGCAAGCTCCATAGATGTGATTATGGCACGTCTGCCGTTTCCGGCTTCAACGAAATCAATGCCGGCTTCTATCTTCGGCTGCATTGACTTGAACTCAAAGTGACCGTCTTCTATATATTGTTTTGCTTCATCAATAGACATCTTTTCAAGAGGTTTTTCGTCAGGCTGGCCGAAGTTAAGAGATACATGGTCTACTGCTGTTGTTATAAGAAGCACATCTGCATCAATTTCCTTGGCGAGAAGACCTGCAGTTCTGTCCTTCTCTATTACAGCTGCAGCACCCTTCAGATTGTTGCCCTGTCTAAGTACCGGGATACCACCGCCACCGCAGGCGATGACTACCTGGTCTGCATCAAGAAGTGCCTTGATGGCATCTATCTCTACTATGGACTTAGGCACTGGTGCAGATACGATACGCTGGAACTTACCTTCTGAAATCATGACAACATGATTGCCGTTGTCCTCTTCTCTCCTGGCTTCCTCGGCATTCATGATTTTGCCGACCTTTTTGATAGGGTTATAGAAGCTCTCGTCATAAGGATCTACAAGAACCTGTGTAAGTACTGTAGAAGCTGTTTTGTAAATGCCTCTTTTTACGAGCTCTGCTCTTACTGAATTCTGAAGATCATATCCGATCATACCCTGACTCATGGCTGAGCAGACACTGAGAGGAGTGTTTACATACTGCTCAGGGAACTGTTCTGACAGATTCTTCATGGCAGTGTGTATCATGCCGACCTGAGGAGCATTGGAAAACACCAGTGCTACCTGATATCCGTTTTCCACAAAATCTGCGATCATTACGGCTGTTTTTTCTGTTGCTGCCTTTAATTCAGGAAGTGTGAAGCCCAGATCCTTGTGCCCAAGAGCTATTACCATACGTTTTTTACTCATGATTCATCTCCTTTTAAGGAGCGCCGCTATATGAAGAAAAGCTCTGCTGCGGCGCTATAGTGTATATTTAGGCTTATCAAAATTTGCGATATCGATAAGGTGAAGCTCAGATGATTTGTTTTCCAGTGATGTAGCCAGTGCCATGGCAGTATCAACTGCAGTAAGAACATTGACACCGGTTTCAACTGCATTTCTGCGGATGACAAATCCATCCTTACTTGCCTCGGCACCTTCTTTAGGAATATCGATAACTATGTCAAGCTCATGTCCCAGCACGAGATCCAAAATGTTAGGAGACTCCTGTTCTACCTTACGTACCTGATAGGTCTTGATACCTGCATCACTGAGAGCCTTATAGGTACCATGTGTTGCAAAGATACGGTATCCGAGATTCTCAAATCGTTTTGCGATTGGTATGATTTCTTCCTTATCTTCATCCTTAACGGTGATAACCATGTTCTTGTACTTAGGAAGCTGGATTCCTGCTCCCTGGAAGGCCTTGTAAAGAGCCTCGTTAAAGGATTTTGCGATACCGAGACATTCGCCTGTAGATTTCATCTCAGGTCCCAGACTGATGTCTGCACCCTTTATCTTTTCGAAGGAGAATACAGGCATCTTGATAGCATAGTAATCTGCTTCCTTCTGAAGTCCGGGCTCATAGCCGAGTTCTCTTATTGTGTGACCGCAGATGATCTGTGTGGCGAGAGGAACGATAGGTATACCTGTAACCTTACTGATGTAAGGTACTGTTCTTGAGGAACGAGGGTTAACCTCTATGATGTATACTTCGTCACCGTCTGCTATGAACTGAACATTGACCATGCCGATAACGTGGAGTGCTTTGGCAAGACGCTCTGTGTAATCGATGACTCTCTGCTTCGCAGTCGGTGTGAGACTGCGCTGCGGGTAGATGGAGATGGAGTCTCCTGAGTGGATACCGGTACGCTCGATATGCTCCATGATGCCCGGGATGAGAATGTCTCTGCCGTCACAAATAGCATCAACCTCAAGCTCTGTTCCGCGAATATATTTATCAACAAGGATAGGATGCTCCTGAGCGATCTGATTGATCTCGCCGATGTACTCGTCTATGTCCTCATCACAGATAGCTATACGCATACCGGCTCCGCCAAGTACATATGACGGACGAACAAGTACAGGATAGCCAAGTTCGCCTGCGGCTTCTTTTGCTTCCTCTGCTGTAAATACTGTCTTTCCGGCAGCTCTCTGGCAGCCTGTTTTCTGAAGTATCTCGTCAAATCTCTCACGGTCCTCTGCTGCATCTACGTCATCCTGCTGTGTTCCGAGGATAGGTACTCCCATCTTTTCAAGGGCATCTGCAAGCTTTATGGCTGTCTGGCCTCCGAACTGAACTACGGCTCCGTCCGGTTTCTCTATGTCTACAACATTCTTGACATCCTCAGGTGTCAGCGGCTCGAAATAGAGCTTATCTGCGATATCAAAGTCTGTGGAAACAGTCTCAGGGTTGTTATTAATGATTATAGTTTCATAGCCCTCTTTTTTGAACTGCCATGTACAGTGAACAGAGCAGAAATCGAACTCGATTCCCTGACCGATACGGATAGGTCCTGAACCAAGTACCAGAACCTTCTTTTTCTTTTCAGGATCACGGAAGGCACCGGTGGACTCATTTTCAGAACCGAAAACACTGTAGTAGTAAGGAGTCTCTGCTTCAAACTCGGCAGCACAGGTATCAACCATCTTGAAAGCGGCCTTTATATCCCATTTATCGCGCATTTCGGCGATCTCATCTTCTGTGTAGCCTGTGAGGCGGGCGATGACATTGTCCGGGAACTCAATCCTCTTTGCTTCACGGAGAAGAGTTTCGTTCATGGACTCAGATTTCAAACGGTTTTCCATATCCACAAGGATCTTGATCTTGTCGATGAACCATTCGTCAATCTTTGTGATGTCATGAATATCATGATAGCTGTAACCTCTTCTCAGTGCCTCGGCGATAACCCAGATCCGACGGTCATCTACTCTGTGGAGAAGCTTGTGGAGATCATGATCATCGAGATCTGAGAAATCATAAGACAGAAGTGAGTCTACATGCTGCTCAAGAGATCTGATGGCCTTCATAAGACCACCCTCGAAATTGTTGGCGATGGCCATGACTTCACCGGTTGCCTTCATCTGGGTGCCCAGTGTATGTTCTGCGGTGATGAATTTATCGAAAGGAAGTCTAGGCATCTTTACAACAACGTAGTCGAGCATTGGCTCGAAAGATGCATATGTCTTTCCTGTAACTGCGTTTTTGATCTCATCAAGTGTGTATCCGAGTGCAATCTTGGCTGCAACCTTGGCAATTGGATAACCGGTTGCCTTGGAGGCTAATGCTGATGATCTGGAAACTCGTGGATTGACCTCGATTACACAGTACTCGAAGCTTTCCGGATTTAAAGCATACTGTACATTACATCCGCCGGTGATACCCAGCTCTGTGATGATATTGAGAGCTGATGTACGGAGCATCTGGTACTCCTTGTCACCAAGTGTCTGTGAAGGTGCGACTACGATGGAATCACCTGTGTGTACGCCTACAGGGTCGATGTTCTCCATGTTGCAGACGGTGATGACATTACCCCTGGAGTCACGGATAACCTCATACTCAATCTCTTTCCAGCCTGCGATGCACTTCTCAACAAGTACCTCGTGTACGCGTGAAAGTCTCAGGCCGTTTTCGAGAATCTCGACACACTCTTCACGATTTGCTGCAATTCCGCCGCCGGATCCGCCAAGGGTGTATGCCGGGCGCAGGACAACAGGGTAACCGATCTCTTCTGCGACTCTCAGACCATCCTCTACTGAGTGGACAACTTCTGAAGGTGCAACAGGCTCATGGATTTTTTCCATGGTTTCCTTGAACATGAGACGATCTTCTGCCTTCTTGATGGTGAGAGCTGTGGTTCCGATGAGTCTTACATTATGAGACTGCAGGAATCCTGACTCGTCCAGGGCCATGGCAAGGTTGAGACCCGCCTGACCGCCCAGGGTCGGAAGGATGGAATCCGGCTTCTCTTTCTCGATAAGTTTCTCAAGAACATCTATGGTGAGAGGCTCGATGTAAACATGATCGGCGATGTCCTTGTCTGTCATGATGGTTGCAGGGTTTGAGTTAAGGAGAACTACTTCTACCCCCTCTTCCTTAAGTGAACGGCAGGCCTGTGTTCCCGCATAGTCAAACTCGGCTGCCTGACCGATAACAATAGGTCCTGAACCAATCATCAATACTTTTTTAATGCTCTGATCTCTCATCTTTTAGCCCTCCATCATCTTCATAAAACGCTCGAACAGATATGCACTGTCTCTTGGTCCCGGACAAGCCTCTGGATGATACTGAACAGTTACGATGTTTTTACATACATACCTGAGCCCCTCGTTTGTTCCATCATTGACATTGACGAAGGCTTCTTCGCAGACCTTTGGATCGAGTGATTTAGGATCAACAGCATAGCCGTGGTTCTGTGAAGTGATATAGACACGACCGGTTTCAAGATCCTTAACAGGATGGTTTCCGCCGCGATGCCCGTATTTCAGCTTGAATGTGTCTGCACCTGTTGCAAGGGCCATAAGCTGGTGACCGAGACAGATTGCAAAAATTGGAATCTCTGAATCATAGAGTTTCTTGATTTCTTTTATGATGGAAACATTTTCCTTAGGGTCTCCCGGACCGTTTGAAATCATAATTCCATCAGGATTCTGGCTTAAAATGGTTTCAGCAGTTGTATCTGCAGGATAAACGGTAACATCACATCCCTGACGCTGAAGTGAGCGGATAATGTTTCGCTTGGCACCTACATCAAGAAAAGCAACTCTTTTTGGCTCCTTCTCTCCGGTGTATCTGGAGCCGTCTGGATTCTGTGCCTTGGCTACATAAACACTTTTTGCGGTAGTTTTGGCTACAACTCCGGTTACTGAGTATGCCTTGATTTCATCAAGAACTGAAGAAAGCTTATCACCGCTGTAACGCTTGGTTGTGATCATTCCGTTCATGGTACCCTTATCTCTCAAAATCTTAGTGAGAGCTCTGGTATCGATTCCGGCAATGCCCGGGATATCGTTTTTCTTTAAAAAGTTTTGGATTGTATTCTCAGATCTGAAGTTAGACGGCATCCTGGATAATTCTCTAACGATAAATGCGTCTAACCATGGGCGTTCCGACTCCATATCGTCGTAACAGATACCATAATTTCCTATCAAAGGGTATGTCATAACAGTTGCCTGCCCGGCATAGGATGGGTCAGTCAAGACCTCAAGATAACCTGTCATCGAAGTGTTGAATACTACTTCGGAAATGACCTCTTTTTCAGCGCCGATCGACGTTCCCTTGAAAACAGTTCCATCTTCCAGAATCAGAAATGCGTCCATTGTTTCTCCTTCGTGATTAAAAGTCAGTTGCGAGTCCTTATAAGTGGAGATGCATAAATGCATCTTCATGATAGAACGCCCGCAGATATTTTAATTTCAGATAACTGATGTTACTCAGAAACTGAAATCATAAGCTGTGAATAGTTATAGATGACGTGTCTGTCCGGAGCTTTATGAGAAATGAATCATCCATAAAACCCCGGGTAAACCGCAGTCACTATCATCTTTAATCAGATTGGAAAATCTCCGCTAAAGACTTCCGTTGCAGGACCTGTCATGAAGCACCGTCCCGTAGCGGATTCATATTTAATTGTTAAATCTCCACCTATCAGGTGAACCAGCACCTCAGTGTCAGCCTGAAGCTTTCCTGCCATACATCCTGCCGCGACAGATGCTGTTGCGCCTGTTCCGCAGGCTAATGTCTCGCCCGAGCCTCTCTCCCACACTCTGAAATCAATTTCTGTCGGAGAGATGATTCTGATAAACTCAGAGTTAACCTTCTCAGGAAAACGAGGATGAGTTTCAAAATCATGTCCATATAAAAGAAAATCCAAATCAGAGACCAAAGAAACATTAAGCTCAGGATTGTCAGACAGGAAATAAACTGCATGTGGATTACCGACGTCAATGCCGATGAAATGTAAATGCATCCCATGAACAGTGATATCTTCAGGCAGTGCTGATGTCAGTTTAGCTATTCCCATATCCACTGTTGCGTGGGTCATTTTCCCATTGTCTGTATAAAGCTTAATTTTCTTAAGTCCCGATTTGGTATCGATGACTGCTTCGTCACGGTCACTGGAGATAATGCCGTGATCATATATATACTTTGCTACGCAACGTATGCCGTTGCCGC
>DGVW01000115.1:5632-19447 GCA_002396005.1 Oribacterium sp. UBA4274 | reverse complement strand
CGTCCAGATTGAACATATGCATATAAGCATCTGCTTTGTCGGATGGCTCGATGAGGATGAGACCGTCGCCGCCAACACCGTAGTGTCTGTCAGCAATCTTCACCGCGAGGGATGAAGGATCTGTCACCTTCTCCGAAAAGCAATTTACATATACATAGTCGTTTCCGCAACCCTGCATCTTAGTAAATTTCATAGGCTTTCCTTTTTTAATTCAAATTTTCAATATAATACCAAAATTAAAAGGACAGCACAATATAAATAAAATAATAAAATGATTAATTTTAAAAACATGGGCAATAGTTAAGCCGGCTTATCTGTATCTAAGAGTAAGTGTACGTCTGTAATACAGATAGTCCGGCAGAAAATTTGTTGATTTATATTTCAATTATAGTGTATGTAGCTCTGCTTTTTTTTGATTCATAGAGTGCTTTATCTGCAGTTCCGATGAGATTGCTCACAAGCTCTGTACCAAAAGCACAGCCAAAGCTCATAGATATACTAACCTCAGGGTACTCCGGTATTGCAGTTTTCTCAAATGCAGTTTGCAGATATGATAGTTTCTTTTCAAGGCTTTCTTTTTCAATGTCGAAGAAAATCATTATGAACTCATCACCACCATACCGAATAACCACATCCTCTTTTCGGATATAATGCTCAAGGGTTTTGGCTACTTCCTTGATGACCTCATCGCCGCATTGGTGACCATATTTATCATTGATTTTCTTGAAGAAATCAATATCTGCCATTACTACGGCCTTGCATGGAAGATATATGATTTTTTCATCAAGAAATTTTCTGTTTCTGATTCGGGAAAGAGAATCCATGTAGATTTCCGTTTCAAATTCTGAAATCATTTTCTGCTGAGCAAGATTCTGCAGTTTGCTCTCTGTTATGTCCAGACAGCCATAAACTATGTGGGCTATGCTTCCGTCCTCGTTTCTGTCACCTATCATAAAGATACCACTGAACCAACGATTGGCACTTTCGCTGTAAAACTCGAGACTTGTAGAACCATGTTCCTCGATTGCCGAAAGGATTTTGTCCTTTTGCAGCCAGTCTTTAAAGCGTTTATGGAAGCTCTCTGCAACAGTGGTTTTTACATTATTCATGAGGAACTTAAAAGCATCGGGATCTTTTGGAGCCGTTTCCACGTATTCATTGGTACTGATCGTACGGTAACTCATGTCATTTACATCGATAAATAAGGAGAAATTGAAGACCTGCCCTATTGCCTCAATGATTTTTAAGTAATCTTCCAACTCCTGCTGCGCAGTGATATCACGATAACAGCCCATATACATTTCAAGAGATCCATCATCAGGACGTCTCACAAACCTTCCGGCACCTGTAACCCATATGATCTTGCCGTCTTTTCTGCACATTCGATAGGTAGCGTGTGTTATATCGGGAAGCTTACGGTGGATGTGGACAGTATCCCAAAACAATTTGACCAGTCCGTCACGTTCTTCCGGAAGAAGAATCTTGACCCAGCTTTCAAACTCATTAGGAAGATCACTGAGTCCTTCATAGCCCAGCAGATGTCTGGCTTCTTCATTGAATTCAAAACTCAGCATATTTTCTTCACGATCAAAGGTACAGAAATACATACCTGCTTTAAGTCCTTTAGAGAACATATCCTCTTTGACTTTTGTGATACGATACTTGTTGTTTGCTTCTTCGATCCTTTTATTACACTCTATTATGAGTTTTTGTTGTTCCTTCGGATATTTAGAGACATCGAATAAAGGTACCATATCATCCCAAATGGCACTTTCTTCCGTAGTAAACTGTCCGATGCTGTTATCTATACTATCTATATAATTGTCTTTAACCATCAGATCTCCATTAAATTTCAATCAAAGTGACCTATAAAAGGAAACATCCTTTGATCTCTGTCACTGAATATTTTCATTATATTCATCGTTCGGTTATAGACTTTTTATAATCATTTGAATGAAGTATATTATGAAATATTTTTTTTACCAAGATAAGCCGTCTTGACTTGTTGATCTTCTCTTAAAAACTTTAAAAGCTTCAACCGTTTATGGTTGTTGTTGTAAGGAACTCAAACTTACCATCCTTAATGGTCTTTATGAATGCCATATCCTTGTTGGCATCACCCTCTTCATTGAATGAAATAGAGCCTGTTACGCCGTCATAGGAAACACCCTTGAGAGCTTCCTTGATAGCTTCACCGTCAGTTGACTGCGCAGCTTCGATGGCATTGTAAGCTGCAAGATATGCATCATATCCAAGAGCAGAAACTGCAGGAATGATATCTGACTGATTGTTCTTCTTCAAGTACTCCTTGAAGCCTGTGATGAATGCCTCTGCTTCGCTGTTTGCAGGTTCAGCCTCATCGAAGAAGGTTGAAAGAACAGCACCTTCAGCGTCAGTACCTGCGTTATCAATGATGGTTGAGTTCTCCCAGGTATCTCCGGCTGCGATCAGTGAATCTATACCGAGCTCTCTTGCCTGTTTGATGATAAGTGGAGCTGTTGTAATGGATGATGGAGCAAAAATTACGTCAGGATCGGCTGCCTTTATGTTTGTAAGTACAGCCTTGAAATCTGTCTGGTTTGTCTGGAACTGTTCTTCGTCAACGACAGTACCACCAAGCTCGGAAAATGCTGTCTTAAAATATAAACCCAGTCCGGATGAGTAGTCATCTCCAAGCTGTGTAAGGACAGCTGCGCTCTTGTATCCATTCTGTATAGCATAGTTGGCCATAACTGTACCCTGGAACGGATCAAGAAAACAAACTCTGAAGTAGTAGTCATTGCCATGAGTAACCTGTGGGTTAGTACATGAACAGCCGATAGCAGGAACTTTGGCATCTGCAAAAATCTGTCCTGCAGCTATGGAAACGCCCGAACCATAGGAACCGAGAACAACTGATACTTTCTCACCCATGAGTTTGTTTGCAGCATTGACGGCCTCTGTTTTATCTGACTTGTTATCTACCTCTACAAGTTCAATCGTATATTCTTTGTCACCTATTTTTACGGTTTTATGCGTTTCGTTGGCATAGCGGATACCTAAAACCTCCTGATATCCACCACCACCGTTTTCTCCGGTGGTAGGTTCGAATACACCGATTTTTATAACATTGTTTCCGGATGCTCCTACCGATGCCTCCGGAACTGAATTGCCACATGCTGCCAGAGAAGCAATCATAGTCGCCGCAAGACCAAAAGATAAGATTTTTTTCAGTTTCATAGTATCCTCCTAAGATTATTACACTATTGAACATTTCACCATAAATGTCCGTACATAAAACACAATTGTGTTTCGCAAACAAACATTTTGCTTTATTTTATCACGTTCAGGGATTATCTCAATATATTTAAGGCTAAATTATTCCCTAAACACGGATGAAAAAATTTTTGATAGAACGATGAGTTATATCAGTCGCAACTAAGAAAGGAATATGTGTCAGCAGACTATGCCCGGTAATCCTTCGGTTGTGGTAACTTACAATATGTATAGCGGCGTTTTTTATAATGAAAAAGGAACTGCCGCTTGAGACAGCTCCTTTGCTGATTTTGTATGAAATATGGAATCCATTACTGACGTTGTTCTTTTCTTCCGCGACTTATATTTCTGCGTTTTGCAAGTTTTACGGACTGCTTCATTTCCTGAGACATATGTGTGGATCTCTTCACAGAACTCTGATGATTTTGTGAACGTGTCCGTGCATTTCGTCTTGCTTCAAGAACCTGCATGAATTCATCTTCAGTCATGTCTATATCTTTAAGACGTTCTGTTCTTCTGGCTTTCATGTGACGCTCAAGGCTGTGCTGATCGTGGACGTTTTTGATACCTATCACGGCTCCGGAACCGAATATCGCAAAGCCAACTACAGCAGCTATCACGATTACACTGACTGAAGTTACTGCTACAGCAACAGTTTTTTCTTCTTCTGATATGGATTCTTCAGGAAGTGTCGCTATGGCTACAGTTGGTTCCTTTTCGATGTAATATCTTCCTACAGTTATACCATCTGCCTGATACAGGATTTCCGCAACGGTATTGGTCGGAGCGGATTTAAGAAGATTATAATTTAATGTGTATGTCAGACCTTCCTGAGTAGAACCTGTCGGGAGAGATACATACATATCTTTTTTTACTGAAAGATCCGCAGCCTGACAGTTACTGTCGACAATGGTGTCAGCCACAAGTCTGTTTTTTATGTCCTCGGTATTGAAAAGTCCGGAATCAACAGGTTGATTTTCTGTGGTATTGAATCCAAGATCTAGCAGGGCTTTAGTGTCTGTATAATGTCCCGGATTCTTATCTTTCAGCACTACAGCTACGAGATTTCTGCCATTTGAGGATGCCATGGTTATAAGTGTGTTTCCGGCATCCTTGGTATAGCCGGTTTTTCCCGCAACTACTCGTGAATCGGAAAACTTTGTATCGTCGCGATGCATCTTATGTTCCATATACACTGTAAGTCCACCGGGATTACGGGTGGTGCCTGCCAGCTTATGGGATAATGCTGAGTCAATGGACATAAAGGCTTCGTTATGCATAGCTTCTATTCCGATAAGAGCCATATCATGTGCTGTTGTGTAGTGGTTCTCATCAAAAAGTCCTGAAGGATTGGTGAAGTGACTGCTTGTGCAGCCAAGTTCACGGGCCTTCTCATTCATCAGCTCCGCAAAGGCTTCTCTGCTGCCGGCAACATGACAGGCCAAAGCATTGGCAGCCTCGTTTGCAGACTTGAGAAGCAGAGCGTAGAGGCAATCCTCCACTGTAAGGACATCGCCCTCTTCTATCTGTGCGTTGGATGAACCTGAATCAACATTGTAAACATCATCGTGTGAAAAGGTTACAAGATCTGTGAGCTGGCAGTTGTCCAAAACCACCAGTGCTGTAAGAACCTTGGTGATAGACGCGGGATATTCCGGTATTTCTGCATTTTTCTGAAATAGGATCGCACCGGTATCGGCATCCATGACAATGCCGGCTTCAGCATTCAGTTCTGTGTATGGAAAATTCCATGCAGCATAGGTTATTGTCGCCGTAAGGGGACTCAGTATGCTAAATATGATAATAGTCAGTGTGACTATAGACGTAACAAAGCGCCATAGTCCATGCTTTCTTGTAGTCATCTGTTCTCTCTTTTGGTTCGTTTTATTTTGTCCCTGTCGTGTTCAAGTCTTGCATAGTAAAACATATACTGCTGAAGCACACCCAGTACAGGCTTGTAGGATTCAGGCCAGTTACCGGAATAAAACTGTTCTTTGACACGTTTCATCCACACATCCTCAGGACATAAAGATAATCTGTGGAATCCGAAAAGCGCAGTACAGGTAGCCACCTTTATACCGACACCCTGTATCTTGAGAAGTGATTCAAGGAGTTGGTCATCCGCAGCTTCAGCAAGTGCCTTAAGGTCAATTTCTCCGGACATAACTCCTCTTGCAGCTTCCATGATGTAACCGGTACGGTATCCGGCTCCTGTGGACTGTATATCCTCCATACTGTATGAAGACAGTGTCTGTACATCAGGAAAGCAGTAATACTCTACAGCCTCCGGGAGTCCGGCATCCAATGCATGCCACTCTTTTGTGTCCAGGGTATGTATATCCCGGGACAAGGCACACAATCTTTCTACCGTTGTACGTATGGCAGGGACAGACTTTCGCTGAGATATGATAAAACTTATAAGCATTTCCCATGGATCCTGATTCAGGATGCGAATGCCTTTACCATAGCTTATGCACTCCTTAAGGAAACTGTCGTCATCTGCAGCGTAATCTCTGTATGTCTGATAATCCGGCAAAAGATCAAAATAGTTTTTATAAAATCCGTTCCACTCATCCTCACTGCAGCTTACTATAAAATCGTGTTCACTTCCTTCAGGATCCCTTGATATAAGAAGGCACCTTCCAGAGGCAATGACCTTATATACCGGAAATTTATCTTGCAGCTTTCCAACTGCTGTCATGCGGAAGCATTGGCCTGATTCTGCTATGGCAGTAAGATCAAAATCATCAATCGTTAAGCGGAGCATTGAGCACCTCCGTACCTTGAAGTACAAATCGTCCCTGTGAAATAATGGCTGTTTCAGTTCCGTCTGATGAAACACATATGATGGAGTCCAGTTCATCATATGGGATGGTTATGTCAGTATGTACGGCAAAATAGGCCTTATCAGGATCTGTTTTTCTTAAGATAGAACACTCGTTATCCTTGGCGATAAGCTCCTTGCCATCCGGATTATAGAGATGCATATCTTCCATAAAGGAATAACATGTGTCTCCTACGGCAAAGTGCGGACCTGTTTTCTCTGCAATAAGTATCGGCATTCTTGCTCCGATCTTGTACTTGTCGATCATCTTGTAGGCAAGGGTATTGGTGCCTATGGCAAATTCTCCGATAGGAAGATTCTCTTTCTCTCCGAAAATCACACGTCTCACAAGAGCCTTTGCAGAATCGATATCCTCAAAGTTGTCGCAGCCGTAATCTGTAACACGACCATCCTTGAACTCTATCCGCAGGTTCTTGAATTGTATGCCATCAATGAATACCGAATTGACATTGAGTATACCCTCTGTGCCGGTGAGTACAGGTGATGTAAAGACCTCTCCCAGCGGGATGTTTACATCAGAGAGACAGTTTTCAAAATTGGACTGTTTCTCAGGATCGGTAAGTGTGTGGAGTACCACGCGCATATCCGTGGCATTGGTACGGCCCTTGACCTTTACGTACTGAGCCTTGTCCAATGCTTCGATGATACGTGCCTGAATCGGCATATAATCCTCAGATGACATAGTATTTATACGGATGGTCTCACGGAATATATCCTTGAAATCCTCTCCGATGGATGGCAATGGCCAGGCGATGATTGTGAAGGATCTTTCCTCTTCAAGGATAAAATCATGTACAATCAGCAACAGATCAGACCTGTACTTGCCGTAAGCTTTTTTCTGATGATCGGTAAATGTAAGCTTTTCCGCCTTGTCTTCAGGCTCGAATTCAGGTTCACCGAAGCACTCCATAACTACAGGCCCGGCATATCTCTTTATCTCATCTCCATAGGATTTGAAAATCCTGAGGGACTCTTCCAGCATACGTGCGGTAATCCTATCACCCATGCATAATGCGGAATCGTAGATATGGTCGTAGTCCATCTGCCTGTTAGGACTGTCATAAAGTGCAGAGACTCCCTTGGGACTTCTTACTATAAAGTGACCGGATCTTCTCGGAAGTGTAAAATCATAACCGTCTTCTCTGAAATATTCTGCAGTACGTTTTACAATACGCTCAAAACCCGTGTGGTATCTGAACTCTATAACGGATTTCTTCTCGTAAGGTTTACCCTGTTGCTTGAATCCGTCCTTAAAGCCTTTGTACCAGGTGTAGGCCATGCGGTCTATCTCACTGTCATCAAGAGATGCCACAAATTCCGCTGTTTTCCTTGTGGTCTCAGAAACGTAGGTCCCCAGAAGATAAATATCATCAGCATTCTTAAAATCATGCTTCAGGATGACATTTCTTGTATAGGAAGGTTCTGCGATGTACTGGGCATCCATCTGCTTTTTCAGAAAATCCTCAGAATAGTCGAAAGCATACGAATAAAGCACATCCTTAACAGCCTGTACATCCGGAAGTTCTCTCCTCAGTGAATCCTGAGAGTGCTCCTCATGACAGGATACGAACATGCAATAAATCTGTATGAATGTCTCAAGTACCGAAGTTATGTCTTCAAGATCCTTTTCGTAAGCAGATGGGATCAGATTCTCAATTTCCATCAGTAATATTGACAGAACATTGCCGTAAGGTGAAAGCTTTTTCTCTGCGTATGAAGGGTTAAGGTATGATGTCTCATAGTCCCTTGTCATATCATCATAAAGCTCTTTATTCAGGTGTTTGAGTCTGTCTATAAGCTTTTTATAATCAGAGCAGGAAATGCTGTTTTCTGAAATGCAGGACAAATCGATGTCTGCTGTTTCAGAAAGAAAACTATCCAGTTTTAATATAAATCGGGCGCATGTCATGAAATAATCCCGGAAAGTTTCCGGCACAGCCTTTTCTTCCGGGATCAATCTGATACGCTCTATCGCATCAATATATCGTTCCATAATACCTCAAAATCATCAGTAAAATAAACCAATCAAAAGCAGTAATATCCATATGAAAATGATGATACCTGCCGTAGCTCCTGCTATAGTAGCAGGAAGATAATTATAATCAGGCTTCCGCTCTGCTGATACAACATTGAATATAGTATAAATTGCTGCAACAATAGAACTTAAGCCTATCGCTCCTAGGACCATGGGCCCTTGACCTTTCATAACAGTTGCTGTGACAATACAGGAAATCGTCAGTATGAAAGACACTAGTACAGTGGCTATATTATGCCATGTACCAGGTGCGATTTTTTTCCGTATATAGTTAAATCTCTTTTTCTTTGCCACTAAATGCCTCTGGTTCTGCGCTGTCTCTCGGGATGCAGTTTAAAGTATCTGACTCTTCGTCTGTGTTGCACATAATGGAAAATCATATACCCAATCAGCCCGCCCAAGGTGTTAAGTATGATGTCATCAACGTCACAGCTTCCTGCACGAAAAATCAACTGTACCATCTCTATGCCGTAACTCAGAAGATATGTGCAGATGACTGCATCATACCAATGTTTCCTGCATCGGGAACTTACAACTCCGAGCATAAAACCAAAAGGCATAAAACCTATGATGTTGCCAAACAAGTTTAAAAGTACGCCTTTTACTCCGATTTGTCTCCCTGAAAAAATATATCTTCTGATCTCAACAAATGGTTTCAGACTGTAGGTATAATCCGCTTTTACCCCAAGTCCTCGCTGCTCCATATCTGAAAAAAACATAAGATATAGTAACAGTACAAGGTAAATGACAAAGAGCAGCCATCCCAATTTCTGGTTTCTTGTCGAATGTTTTGCCATTTTAGAATGTTAATTCATTTTTGCGCTTTAAAAGTAATGCTCCGTTTATGATAGAGATGATACCTACCGTAATACCCAACACCAGAATGACAATCCCCACTGCTATAGAACCGGCTCCGGTATCTCTCATGGTTTTATAAATCTTTTCCATAATATCTCCTAAAACATATAACTTTAGCCATTAATGCACTGTATTTTATCATAATGGTTTTTTTATAGCAAGTTTGTTATAATCATCCACATGGAAGCAGAATTATTAAAAGAATTAAACGAAAAAGATACAGCTTCGGTTACGGAGCTGGTTTGTGCTTGTAACGAGGCCGATCATACCAATTATGATACCGATCTGGACGGTGATTTTTATTATCTTGTAAGAAATGATGATAAAGAAGAAAGCGGTTTGGATTCAGAACTCTTTGCGGTCCTTTCAGGGTACCTCCTCGGGGAGACTATTGATGGGAAACAGGTACTTGAAATCGAGGCATTTACACATCCCGTGATGCGGGGTATAGGATTTTTTTCCATGTGTTATAACAGTCTGAAGGATGATTTCAGAGGGTATCATATCAAGTTTATGATCAAGAGACCTTTATATGGATTTGACAGAGAGTTTGATACCATTAAGTCAGCGGTTCCTTTTGTCTCGCCGGATACATATGAGACATTATCCGCAATCGGAGCAGTTCACCTCACCGATGAGCTTCTCATGGAGAAGACTCTGACAAGAGGCATAAGTGATCCCGGGGATGAGCTTTGCAATAAATACGGTGAGGTTCATCTTACGGGATATGATAAAGAAACTCTGTATCTTTATGGGTTACTTGTATATGACAGTTATCTGGGACAGGGACATGGACGCAGACTTATGGAGGATGTTGAAGCGTTCAAGAGTGGAAAGTACAAAAAGATCCTGCTGCAGGTTGCCGATGACAATGTTATAGCCAAAAAACTGTATGAGAAAATAGGGTATAAAGAGATAGAACGAATAGTTTATTTTCTTGATAAAAACAATTAGGCGGTTTGCCTGATTGAAACGTCAGATTTATGTCCAATATTGATTGCATTTGATTGCTCTAAAACGTAATCAGTAAAAAGCAGTGTAGTTTTTGATGTATCATCACTACACTGCTTTCTTTTATATACTTTTGTTCAGGGACCAATATGTCTCTTTTGGAATACCGTCTATATATACGCCTTAATGTTCAAATTAAGTCATATAAGACTCGTTCTTCCATGCCGGTAAAGAAACTAAACTAATCAGACTTTAACTTTGATTTTCTCAAGCTTCCAAATCTCGTTAACGTACTCTTCTATCGTACGGTCTGATGAGAACTTTCCGGCATGTGAAGTGTTAAGGATACCGGCCTTAGCCCACCATGCTTCGTCCTCATATCTGTCACAAGCTCTGCGCTGTGCGTCATCATATGAAGCGAAATCCTTAAGAATGAAGTAACGATCCGCAACATCTGATTCGTTAGTATTGAGAAGTGAGTTATACAGCGGACGGAAAAGCTCTGGATTCTCAGGGCTGTAGAATCCGTTAACAAGCTGCATAAGCACTCGGCGAATCTCCTGATTGTTGTTGAAAATCTCCATAGGGTTGTACTGATGGTTATGCTCAAGAGCGATAACCTCATCAGAACTCATACCAAAGGTAAAGGCATACTCCTCGCCAACTTCCTTTACAATTTCAACATTGGCACCGTCCATAGTACCGAGAGTCAGAGCACCGTTCAACATCAGCTTCATGTTTGAAGTGCCGGAAGCTTCCTTGGATGCTGTAGAAATCTGCTCTGAGATATCTGCGGCAGGAATGATGACCTCAGCATTAGAAACACGATAATCCTCGATAAATACAACCTTGATCTTACCGTTGATAGAGTCATCGTTGTTGATAACCTTGGCAACATTGTTTATAAGCTTGATTGTAAGCTTGGCTGTCTTGTAGCCTGCAGCTGCTTTGGCACCAAAGATATAAACGTGAGGATGGAAAGGCATATCAGGGTGATCCTTGATCTGATTATAAACATACATTACATGAAGTATGTTCATAAGCTGTCTCTTATACTCATGGAGACGCTTAACCATAACATCAAAGATTGCATCGGTTGAAACCTGAATACCGTTGTGCTCAAGGATGTACTTGGCAAGGCGTTCCTTGTTGTGACGCTTGATAGCCATGAACTCAGCCTGGCACTTTGGATCATCAGCATATACTGCAAGCTTCTCAATCTTTGAAAGATCTGTGATCCAGCCGTCACCGATTTTCTCTGTGATCCATGCGGCAAGCTCAGGGTTGGCATGAAGCAGCCATCTGCGCTGTGTGATGCCGTTTGTCTTGCTGGAGAACTTCTCAGGGTACATCTCATAGAAATCCTTGAGGGTTTCCTTCTTGAGGATCTCTGTATGAAGCTGTGCTACACCGTTTACAGCATGACCGCCAACGATAGCGAGGTGAGCCATCTTTACCTGACCGTCATAGATGATAGCCATCTTGGAAATCTTATACTCTGCATTCTCAGGGTATCTTCTGCGGATTTCATCACAGAATCTGCGGTTAATTTCCTCAACGATCTGATAGATACGAGGAAGAAGCTTTGAGAAAAGCTCGATAGGCCACTTCTCAAGTGCCTCAGCCATGATAGTGTGATTTGTATATGCGCATGTCTTGCATGTGATGTCCCATGCATCATCCCATGACAGATCATAATCGTCCATGAGAACTCTCATAAGCTCAGCTACTGCTACTGTAGGATGTGTATCGTTGAGCTGGAATGCAACCTTCTCATAAAGGTGCTTAACATCGCCATCGTGCTTATCTACATAATCCTTAACCGCGGTCTGAACAGATGCTGAGATGAAGAAGTACTGCTGACGAAGACGAAGCTCCTTGCCGGCATAGTGGTTATCGTTAGGATAAAGAACCTCTACGATATTACGCGCCATATTCTCATTCTCAACAGCTGCTTCGTAATTACCCTTATCAAACTCATCGAGTCTGAAGGTATCCTTGGCCTTGGCATCCCATACACGGAGTGTATCAACAACATGATTGTTGTAACCAACTACAGGTGTGTCGTATGGTATAGCGATAACTGACTGATAGCCCTTCTGAACGAAACGAAGCTTTCCGTTTTCATTGACAGATTCTACCCAGCCTCCGAACTTAACTTCCTTGGAAAGCTCAGCACGACGAAGCTCAAATGGGTTGCCATCCTTAAGCCAGTCATCAGGTACTTCCTTCTGATAACCATCAACGATCTGCTGCTTGAACATACCATACTTGTATCTGATACCGCATCCGCATGCCCAGTAACCAAGGGTTGCAAGAGAATCCAGGAAACATGCCGCAAGTCTGCCGAGACCACCATTTCCAAGTGCCCAGTCCGGCTCTTCGTTTTCGATTACATTGAGATCAATCTTGAGCTCTTTAAGAGCTTCCTTGATGCCTTCACGACATGTGAGGTTGATGATGTTGTTGCCGAGAGCTCGTCCCATAAGGAACTCCATGGAAAGATAATATACTCTCTTTGAATCCTTCTTTTCAGTTGTCTTCTGTGTGGCCATCCAATCATCGATTATGACGTTCTGTACAGCATAGGAAACTGCAAAAAATGCTTCCTTTGTGTTGAGATCTTTTAAGGATCTGCGATAAAGCTTACGTGCACCATTCTCTACTTCTTTTTTAAATAACTCTTTGTCGAACTTCTCCACTATTCTATCCTTATCCTTTCTAGTCGTATAGCTTTAACTAAAGTAACAAAGTTTTAGCTACATCATGGGTCTGAATAAATACATACTATAATTATACAGCACCTTGATATTAAATCGACATATATAGATATTATATTAACAATTTTTATGGGTATCTTGCAATAAAATTATTTCAGTCGGGGCGAAACCCCGACTGAAATAACAGAGTATTAAAAAATAAATGTTAAATGTTATAGAAAATCAGACTTTCTCAACTGCAAGAGTTACATTCTCTCCGTTGATATCCCAGGACTTTTCATAACCCTGTGAGAGATTGTAGATGATTGTGTCAGCCATAACGATGCGTATGATCTCTGCCTCATTTTTACGCATAAGGTCAGCCATCTTGTCATTATCCTTGACATAAACCTTGATATGATCCATAACCTCAAATCCGGCTTCTTTACGCATAGTCTGGATCTTGGAAATGATTTCTCTTACATAACCCTCTTCAATAAGCTCAGGTGTAAGGTTTGTATCAAGTACTACAGTAAGTGAGTTATCCTCCTCAGTTACGAAACCGCCCTTCTCAGCTACATCGATGAGGAGATCGTCCTTAGTGAGTTCAACTTCTGTATCACCATCAACTGTGAACTTGATAACGCCTGATGTTTCAAGGTCATCCATTGCCTTGGAGCCATCAACCTCACTTAAGTATGTGCGGATAGCATTCAGGTGCTTGCCGTATTTTGGACCTACAGTCTTTAACTGTGGTTTAAATGTATAGGATGTAAATGCACGGAGGTCATCCTGGAAGTTGACCTTCTTAACATTGAGCTCATCCTCGATAATATTTGTAAAGTACTCATCGAGAGCTGTCTCTGACTTTACATACATGTTGCCTATAGGCTGACGGTTCTTGACTGCGGCTGTATTTCTTGCTGCACGGCCAAGGATTACGATACGAAGAACCTTGTCCATGTTCTCCTCAAGCTCGTGGTCGATCATTGCCTCGTCTGCCTCAGGGAAGCTGCAAAGATGTACGGACTTCTTGGCCTCCGGATCAACTGTACATACAAGGTTACGATAGATGGACTCGGTGATAAACGGAACCATCGGTGCCGCAATCTTGGCAAATGTAACGAGTGTTGTATACAGTGTCATATAAGCATTGATCTTGTCCTGCTCCA
>DGVW01000115.1:5164-5588 GCA_002396005.1 Oribacterium sp. UBA4274 | reverse complement strand
TCCATGCCCTTTGCCCAGAAACGTTCTCTTGAACGACGAACGTACCAGTTGGACATATCATCAGCGAACTCCTGCAGAGCACTCGCTGCCTCAGGGATTCTGAAGTTTGAAAGGTTGTCATCAACAGCCTTTACCACAGAATTGAGCTTGCTGAGAAGCCACTTGTCCATAACTCCGAGCTGTGAGTAGTCAAGTGTATACTTTGTAGGATCAAAATCATCAATATTGGCATAAAGTACGAAGAATGCATAAGTGTTCCACAATGTTGAAAGGAACTTACGCTGACCCTCAACTACTGCCTTGTCATGGAATCTGTTAGGAAGCCATGGTGCGGAGTTTGTGTAGAAGAACCAGCGGATTGCATCAGCTCCGTGCTTCCTGAGGGCATCCATAGGATCAACAGCATTGCCCTTGGACTTACTCA
>DGVW01000115.1:0-5106 GCA_002396005.1 Oribacterium sp. UBA4274 | reverse complement strand
TTACTCATCTTCTGTCCGTTCTCATCCTGTACGTGACCAAGTACCAGAACGTTCTCATATGGTGCCTTATTGAAAAGAATTGTACTTTCTGCAAGAAGTGAATAGAACCATCCTCTTGTCTGGTCTACAGCCTCACAGATAAACTGTGCCGGGAACTGTGACTCAAAAAGCTCCTTATTCTCAAAAGGATAATGATGCTGTGCGTATGGCATAGCTCCTGAATCGAACCAGCAGTCGATAACCTCAGGTACGCGCTTCATATCACCGCCGCACTTAGGACACTTGCAGATAAGCTTGTCAACATATGGCTTATGAAGCTCGATATGCTCATAACCCACGTAGTCTGAGCTGTAGCCTTCCTTACCGGCTGCCTTGAGCTCAGCCAGTACATCCTCATAGTTATATGCTCTTTCTCTCAGCTCCTGGATAGAACCGATGGCATCCTTTTCACCACAGTCCTTACATACCCAGATATTGAGAGGTGTACCCCAATAACGGTTACGTGAGAGACCCCAGTCCTGAACATTTTCAATCCATGCTCCGAAACGACCTGTACCGATAGTTTCAGGGTACCACTTAACTGTTGAGTTATTCTTTACGAGATCGTCCTTTACAGCACTCATCTTGATGAACCATGACTCTCTTGCATAGTAGATAAGCGGTGTATCACATCTCCAGCAGTGTGGATATGAGTGAGTAAACTTAGGAGCGTCAAAAAGAAGCTTCTTGGCAGATAGATCCTTGAGTACCTCAGGATCACAGCTGATAGCTCCCTCTGCGATTTCCTTTTCAGTTGGTTTGCAGCGCATACCTGCAAACGGAGTATCTTCTGTCATGCATCCTTTTTCATCAACAAACTTGATAAGCGGCATATCATGCTCACGGCCGACTCTTGCGTCATCCTCACCGAAGGCAGGAGCCTGATGAACGATACCTGTACCATCTTCTGCTGTAACATAAGAATCTGTAACTACATAGTGAGCTCTCTTGTGCTGCTTTAATGCTACATCGGCTGCGCACTGATAAAGTGGCTCATAATCGATGCCCTCGAGGTCTGTACCCTTGTATGTTTCGATGACCTCATAAGCACTCTCACCCTCTTTGGCAAGTGGTGAAAGAACCTTGTCAAGTAAAGAGCTTGCAAGAATATATGTGTATCCATCGGCTGCCTTGACCTTGGAATACTCAAGATCAGGATTTACGCAAAGTGCGGTGTTTGATGGAAGTGTCCAAGGTGTTGTTGTCCATGCGAGGAAGTAGTAATCCTGATCCTTGGCTTTGAAACGTACGATGGCTGAACGCTCATTGAGCTCCTTATAGCCCTGCGCTACCTCGTGGCTTGAAAGAGGGGTTCCGCATCTAGGACAGTAAGGAACTACCTTGAATCCTTCATAAAGAAGACCCTTTTTCCAGATTTCCTTAAGTGCCCACCACTCTGACTCGATGAAGTCATCATGATATGTTACATATGGATTGTCCATATCTGCCCAGAAACCAACTTTGTATGAGAAATCCTCCCACATGCCCTTGTACTTCCAGACATTTTCCTTACATAAATCAATAAAAGGCGCAACTCCATATTTTTCAATCTGTTCCTTACCATTGATTCCGATTGACTTTTCAACCTCAAGCTCTACAGGAAGACCGTGTGTATCCCATCCGGCCTTTCTAGGAACCATGGCACCTTTCATAGCATGAAATCTTGGAATCATGTCCTTGAAAGCTCGAGTCTCTACGTGTCCGATATGAGGCTTTCCATTTGCGGTTGGAGGACCGTCGTAGAAAACGTAAGAAGGATCACCCTCGTGCTCCTTGATGGAATCCTCAAAAACATGATTCTGTCTCCAGAATTCCTCAACCTCATTCTCGCGCTCTACGAAGTTCATGTTTGTATCAACTTTTTTAAACATCAGCGCCTTATCTCCTTAAATCATATATTAAACCGAAATATCAGTGCGGTTCAGGCTTATATAAACCGTTTTTCTGCCAAATTATAAATGGGTAGACTTCGGTCTTTAGCGTACTAATTATATAGGACTCACCTTATAAAATCAAGCAAACAGGGGGATGTGGCAGCCTGGGTTTGAATTACAGATATTACTATAAGTTATGCTTTACTGACTGCTTTTCTTATATTTTACGGTACAAAAAAAGATGACTGAATTCCGGAGAATCTTGTCATCTTTATCATAATTTATGCAACAGGATGAACCAATTTCTTGAGTTCTGCTTCCACCGGTTCTACTTCAGAGCCGATGATGATGTGAACTGCGGTCTTACTTGGTCTCAACACACCGCCTACTTTGGCAGATCTGATCTTCTTTTCATCTACAGCACCGTACTCCTTGATCTGTATCTTTAGTCTGGTACCGTCGTGGGCTACTTCCTTAACGTTGGATTCTCCCCCCAGGCCTTCAAGGATGATTCTGGCAACTTCCTCCATATCCGCCTTGTTGTCAAGGGTGATATGCAGCTTTTCATCCTCATTGATCTTCATGGACAATTTGTCTGCATTTTTACGTTTAATAGATTTGTAGATGTTGTATCCGACTATAACGGCAAACAATACGGCAACTGCCGCAACTATCAAAAGTGTATTATTCTCCATGTAAAACCTCATTGAAAATCTGCATATTTCTTAAGTTCACTAACGTATTTTTCACCAAGCTCACTGAGAGGTATCTTTTTCTTTTTGATATAACCAATGATCATTTTCTCAGTTGTATCGAGCTTGACAGTTGTATATTCATCGCCATTCAGCTCCTGGCAGATGATTCCGGAACACAAGGTATAGCCGTTGAGCCCCACCATAAGGTTTAACGCAGTTGCTCTGTCATCACACTTGATGATCTGCTTGTAATCGTAAGTACTCAACACTTCCTCTGCGAAATGAAAAGAATTGTGTTCCCCCTGATAGAAGCTTAAACAAGGATACTGCTTAAGATCTTCCATAGTGATCAGATCCTTTTCTGCCAGAGGATTGTCCTTACTCATGAAAACATAAATATCACAGTCAAAAAGAGGTATGAATTCAAGAGAATCTTCCCTCAGAATTTTAGTGATGACCTTGGTGTTAAAATCATTTAAGTAAATTACACCAACCTCAGAAGTCTGATTCTTTACATCATTGATAACCTCGATGGTTTTGGTTTCCTTTATTGCGAACTCGTAGGTATCCATACCAAACTCTTTGGCAAGGTGTATAAAGGCCTCTACTGCAAATGTATAGTGCTGCATGGAAACAGAAAACTTCTTTTTTCTTGTTCCAGCATTCACATACTTGTCTTCTATGAGTTGATACTGCTCTACTATCTGCCTTGCATATCCCAGAAACTCTTCTCCCTCGGCTGTGATTATGATGCCGCGATTAGACCTCATAAAAATCTCGAGACCGATTTCTTTTTCAAGCTCCTTTATGGCGGCGGATAATGAAGGCTGTGTAATATATAAATGCTTTGCAGCTTCGTTCATAGAGCCGCAGTCAGCAACAGCAATAACCTGCTTTAACTGCTGTAATGTCATATTAAATCCCCTTAAAGGTTTATCTCTGAGCCGCAGAATATGATATAAATCCTGCCGGATCGATATGGATATGATCTGCAATCCATGTCTCCTGCTCTGAACCGATGATGTCTGAAGGGCTTATGGTACTAATGCTTCCGTCAGTATGCTTGACCTCTATGACAGCATCTGTACGGAAACAACCGTCACCTTCATAAACCTGCTTTCCCATGGAACCGTCTTCCTTACGCTCATACAGTTTCATACTTGCGTAGGTGTACCAGGAAAATCCATGTTCCTTTTCAGGCATGAGCTGGAAACTGCCGGATTCTCTTGCAGAAAATTCAGCATACAGATCAGGCTTCTTAACCAGAAGATCCCTGTAAGTGTAGGTTTTTTCATTGAGCTCTTCAACAGGAGTTCCGGATGTCATGCGTGAACCGTTATATGCAAGCTTTACTCCATCGGGTGTGGTGGTGTCCAGAAGTGCAGCACCGTCCTCACCAAGATAAAAATTACCTGCAAACTGTGACGTGACCATGATACCTGTGGAAGGATCAAGATAATAGAACTTTCCATCGTCAATTATCCATCCGGCCTGCATCTTTCCGTTCTCAAAATAAGTCTTTTCACCACTATCCAGGGTATACCATCCGTTGTATGCTTCTAAAGCTTCACCAGTCAGTGGATCTACGGTAAAGAACAGTGCAGAACCATCCTCCTGCTCTATGTAGCGGGCTGTTGCCTCACCGGCTTCGGCTGCAGCCTTTTCACTTACAGAATTTACACCGGCTTGTGTGTCAGAATAAGCGGTATCGGCTGATACGCTTTTATCAGTACCTGTGCCCGCTGCAGCCATGGATTTAAGGTATGCAGCTGCTGCTTCGGCATGGTTCTTATATACTTCATCTGCTCCTGCCTGAATGTCCTGTGGAACCTGCAGCCCATGGGCTTTGCAAAAAGCGGCTGAAGCAAGGTAATATATATCTGCATCAGAAAGTGTTCCTGAAGCTTCCGCTGTTTCGCTAACGGCATCTGACTGAAAGGCTGTACTCTCTGCCGCAAAAGCGGTAGAAAGTACAGTTGCGGTCATCATAGCAGTAGCTGCTGTAAGGAACAGAAATTTTTTATATCTACACATAGATAACCTCATTACAGAAGTGTATGTCTCTGCTCTTCCTCTGACTTAGGATTCAGATACTTAGGAGCTACATCAAAAACTGTGATACAGCCGGTCTCGCCCTTCTTTGACATACGATCAACAGCTCTTGCATATGCGGCAAGAACTGAACCGGTGAACTCAGGATTAGAGTCAAGCTTGAGACTGTACTCGATAAACTCATGGTGCTGCCCCTGATCCCCTGTAACACCAGAACGCATCACAAATCCACCGTGTGGAAGCTCTGCGTGATCACGCTTCATCTCATCCTCTGAAATAAAGTGTATGGTTACATCATAATCAGAGTAATAATCCGGCATGTTCTTGATAGTTTCTTCAACCTTCCTGGCATCTGCTCCATCTTCAAGAACTACAAATACTTCTCTTGTGTGCATCTGTCTTGCAGTGAATACAGGCTGCTCACCACTGCGGACAGCGTTCATAGC
>DGVW01000060.1 GCA_002396005.1 Oribacterium sp. UBA4274 | reverse complement strand
AGAGCATAGTTCTGGAATACCATTGCGATATCTCTGTCCTTTGGCTCTACATCGTTCATTCTCTTGCCGTCGATCAAAAGATCACCGCTGGAGATATCCTCAAGTCCTGCGATCATACGAAGTGTTGTTGACTTTCCGCATCCGGAAGGTCCTACGAAAATGATAAACTCCTGATCCTTTACATCAAGATTGAAATCTTTAACAGCTACAAATCCGTTAGGATATTTTTTGTTGACATCTTTAAGTACTACACTTGCCATTTTATTTCCCCTCTCCTTATCAGTTACGAATTCTGGTATATGCTGCGGCTAACGAACCGCTTTTGCAACTATCGGTATAATACATGAATAAAATTTCAATCTCTAGGGCACAGCTACCCAAAAAAGGGTGTCAAATTTTAGACAAAGTGTCAGTGAGCTTGAGGGGTTTGGTCAATAAAGACAAAAAATCGAAGTTTTCGTAATCTTAATCTTGCCTTCTTTCAGCAATTTGCCTACAGAACGCTTGAAAGCGGCCTTTGACATACCGAAATCGCGCTGAATTTCGTCAGGTTGTACAGTTTTATCGGTGTAAGGGACATGTCCACCGAATTTTTCCTTAAGGATGGTGAGAACCTCATCGGCATTTTGCTCATAATGGTAGGTCTTAATTTCGTCATTTTTAATAACCGTAGCGTCTTCGTGCTTCTTTGTGTACATAGTTGCGGCAAGACGGTTTGAATGATCCTCGTAGAGATATACCTCTACAGTATCCCCTTTCTTTACCTCATATCTCATTTCGTGATATGGAAGAAGTACATCTCTTTCGAGACCGATATCTACAAAGGCGCCGATGTTGGTAATGTCCTTTACTGTGACCTTGGCGATGTCACCGACTTCCATAAGAGGCTTTCTGGTTGTGGCGATCAGACGGTCACGGGAATCCTTGTATATAAATACTGAGATCTCATCTCCGATGGTCTTTCCGTTCGGCACCTGCTTCTTAGGGAGAAGTACAGAGGTTCCCTCTCCGTCCTCGAGGAATACTCCGAAATCTTTTTCTCTTGCTATCTTAAGTGACTGTGTTTTACCTAATGCTATCATGGGTGAATCCTTTCTGTGCATCATCAGTGAGAGGAATACTTTCGCCTCTCACATCATGAATATATATGTAACTTTAATAATATTTAGTTAGGCAGGGCTTGATATTGTGGAGACCTGTCTTTTGTGCAAATGCTGTAACATCTGGTCATTACAGGAATTCTATATTACAGTATACGTCTCCTGTTTCAGACTGTAGGCTGACTATCATACCTCCATCCGAGGACGCTCCGTATTTCGGAATCATGGTGTCACCGAGGACCGCTGCTTTACGGTATTCTGCTCTGATACGTCCGGATGTAAAACCTACTTTGCCTTCTGTAGCTGCAGTGAGCACATCATCGGCGATCTGAATATACTGAGCATTGTTTACATGGTGGTTGGTATCGATATGATGCTGCTCGACTTTTATAGCAGGTGCAACAGTCATATCTTCAGGCTCCATGATCTTACGATCGCTTGGAGGAAGTTTCAGTACATCTTCAGGCTCTCCGAAAGGGGCTATCATTTCGTCTTCGATCTTGACCGGTCTCATACGTTCTGTATCGAAACAGAACCAGAGGCTGTTGGCTTTCAGGATGTAATTGCCGGAAGTATCTTTGATCCAGAAGTTACGATGTGCCAATACTCCGCGGAATGTGTGGGGACTTGTGCCGATGGTTATGTTTTCGCACAACCGGGGCATCCTATCGATGTAAATGTCCCAGTAACTCAAAAGCCACGCTTTGTGAAGTTCGTTTAAGTGGTCAACTGTAAGACCAACATCTGCAGAATGAAATGTACTGCAGTCCTGCAGATAGTTAACAAGCGCGGTGATGGTTGTGGTCTGGGATTCATTAGTCTCTGAGTATCTTACTCTCTCATTAAATTCGTACATTTGTGTCCTTCCATATGATGATGCAGCACATTGCACACGATGTGTGCCGGCGCTAATCAGTGATTGGCAAATGCTTTTGACACCCACTGATGATGTGATTAAATGTCTTATCGACAGCCTGTGGGTTTTGTTTAGGCAGGCGTGCGTCCAAAAAGAAAAGCAGGTTATACGTTACCGTAAAACCTGCCTGATAGTATTGGTTTATAGGTGTTTCGTAATCTCGTCAATCTGTTATCCTGTCCAACAGATACTGCATCAATTAATATTGAATTTCAAAAATATTGCAGCTAATGATAAACGCTATCAAGGATAAATGCAATACTTTTTTGCATAAATGTCCATTTTGTGCATAATGATTCCGTGGAAGCTCATAGTCATCCTCAGGCATTGAGCTCTGCAGGATCGATCTTGAAGCCTTCAAGCTTTGATGTGCAGTTAGGACATCTTGTTGCGTCAATGTTGATGGCAGACTTGCAGTATGGGCACTCCTTGGTTGTTACAGGCTCAGGTGCAGGAGCTTCCTCCTTGCGGAGCTTGTTCATAGCCTTTACGAAAAGGAATACAACAAAAGCCATGATGAGGAATGATATAGCTTCGGTGATGAATTTGCCATATCCAAATACGGCACCCTGCTCTACTGCTGTTGCATAAATCTTGGTGTCCTGCCCTGCAAGCGGGATGAACATGTTGTTGAAATCAAGCTTTCCTGTAAAAATGGAAAGAACAGGCATGAACAAATCATCAACAACGCTCTTTACCAATCCGGTGAAAGCAGAACCGATGATCATACCTACTGCCAGGTCGATCATGTTACCTTTTACAGCAAACTCTTTAAACTCTTTTAAAAACCCTTTCATCTTAAGATTCCCTTCTGCTCCAAGTCATAAATTGCGAACGGAGCGATATTTTTTTAATAACTTTATTTTACTCTTCCTAAGATAAAAATACTAATGGTTTTTATCAATATACAAGGGCACCGTCGGCACCAACATAGTGTGTTCCGTACATAGAGTCTGTGACGATTGTATTGGCATCCATGAATCCGGTTGCGTTTATATGATAGTACTTGCCGTTTGATACTACCCATTTGTCCTTAACGAGCTGACCATCTTCAAAATATACCCATCCATAGCCCCAATCCTGCCATAAGGTCTTGGGTACTTGTGCCTGTGTCTGCTCTGCAGTTGCTGTCTGTCCCGGTGTTGCAGCATTGGCAGGGGATGCAGCAGCGGTTTCTGACGGTACAGGAGTTACTGCGCCGGGACCCTTGCTGGAACTTGAGCTGGAGCTGGAACTTGAACTTGATGAGCTGCCTGTTGCAAGGTTCTTTAAGTAATCGCTGTCAATCTCAAGATCGTCTGACTCTGAATAGGATTTTTCATCATCACCCTTGTTTTTCTTTCCTGCTGTGATCTTGAAAGTATAGGTTCCTTTTTTACCTATCTTCTTTATGTAGGATGTTAAATCCTTTCTGCCGGAAGTTGTAGAAGCTGTTATGCTGCCGACAGATTGCTTTTTACCGTCAACGGATATGGAAATTGTGCCGGTAGAACTGGTATCTGCCTCACTCCAGGTAGCATATACACGTGTTTTTCCGTTTGCGTCGGTCTCTTCCTCCCAGGCGGCATCAGAAATGCTGTAGTCCTTATCTTCTTCATCCTCTTTTGCATAGGCAGATATCTGACCGAGATATGCACCTACCGGTGTAGAAGTTACAAGTACAGCTGTCATAAAAGCAGCGGTTAATTTCTGTAATCTCATTTTTCCCTCCATACTACGTATATTTTTCGAAAACAAAGTAAAGGTATCGTTTATCGTCTTTACTGATTCTCATTTTAATACATAATTTGACATTTTCATAATTATATTTAAATTAACAATAATACGGTCATTTAAAGATTCTTGTAAGAAATTTTACCCTTTCCTGCGATGTCACGGGAGGAATCGGAACGCGCCAGAAAAGATAGCCTGTCAAGCTCCTCTCTTTTTCGGTAATACTGAGCTTCGCGACCTTCTTCTCTCCACCACTTGTGGAAGGTATCATCATCGTCTGTCTGATGATGATACTCCATATCTGTGAGAAGCTCCTGCACTTCGAGTTTCAGTTTTTCATAGTTTTCTCTGTACATATATAGCTCTTTTCTGCCGGAATAAAGCAGCTTTGCTGCGGCTGGATGTGGTGTGATTGTAATCCATGCCGAAGCATTATTTTGCCGAACTTCTCCGGGCTATAAATTCTGTGAGGGACATTTCGTTGCTGTCATCAATATAATAATCACCATCTGAGTCCTTGCCATAGTTATATACGTCAACATTGATACTGCAGTACTTGCTGATTTCCAAAAGCTCCTTTTCGGACAGAGGGCTGGTGCTTGAGTAACTGTAGTAGTTATCGTATCTGTAAGTATCCTTATCCATTTTGTTGTATACTTCAAAATAAACTGAGCTTTCATCGCCGATGTCTCTTGTGTAGAAATTGGACTTGGACTTGTGTCTGTAATCTTCCATCAAGTCAATGATGTTTTTGTACTCGTCTTTTCTGTCTGCAGGGATCTCCAGCGTGAAGTTGACTTGTGCATAGTCCTTGGCGGCGTTTTCATTAGCATCATCCCTTGCGGCGGTATCCTCGCCGAGATTCTCGATCTTTGCGTCTGCCCGGTACTCGTAATAGAGATATGGTTCTGAGAAAAGATTGTAAGGGAGGTTGCTGAGACCGAAGCCTTCGGTTATCCAGCCAACCCGGGCAAAGCCTATGGTAAGTATGCAGGCACAGACAAAAAATGCTATAGGGCGGACTGATATCTTAAGTGTCCTCTTGTATACAAAGGATGATATCACATATATAAAGAACAGAAGAAGATAAAAGAACAACAAATCTTCCGGCCCGTCTGATACCACTGTCCATGCCAGATCCAGGAGTATGAGCACGAGGTAAATGTTTATGATGAAAGGATATGAAAGCGGGTTGTCTGAAATCTGTCCTGCTCTCTCTGCTTTTCTGTTTATGAAGTTAAGTTTCAGTAAAGCTGCTGCGATGATGGCAAACATGATCATCGGTATCAGGTAGTAGTAATTAAATGTTGCATCGCTGTAATCCGGTTCAAGTATGGCGCCTATATTTATAAAGGACATGGCAAGAGGCGATAAAAAGGTTCCAAGCTGATTTACGAAACTGTCGTCAGGCACATTTTTACCGGCTATCATCGAGTAAAGAAATGATGTTACCGAAAGACCTGCTATTGCAGGCAGTAAGGCGTAGGCGCCGATCATTACGATGCCGTCAAAAATCGAATTTGCAAGATTGTAAACTGCTGAGTGAACAAGGATCAGTACTATAAGTGCAAATGCTGTAAAAACCTGGAGGCTGAGCCACATCCTTACGGGGATAACGTTGAGCGTTCTGGCAACCCATACAAGTGTCGTTCCGATGAAGAAGCTGCCGTAAGACATTAGCCACGTAAATACAAGGTTTGTGATGAGCTGCTCCCTGCGTGACACAGGCATTGACAGGAACATATCTGCACTGCTCTTTCTGTGAATGTAGGAGAACAGGAAAACCGGCAAAGCCACTGTCATAAGCATTGACAGGAAACAGCCTATGTTGGCGCTGGTCACAAAGGTATCTTTGGCTGAGTAGCTGTCAAAGGTTGAAAATGGTATAAGCTGAAATGCGATATATATCAAAATGAAAAACAATATGGAAATCTTGCGGCTTTTTATCAGCCAGTTAAAGTAGTTTTTATTCATACTCTTTCACCTCTTGATTCAAGTTCATAAATAAAAAGCTCTTCAAAGTTTACAGGAAGAATATTAAGGAGCATCGGGTCCATGGCTCTGAGCCTTGCCTCGATGTCATCTGAATCACCGCGGATAACAAGCTTGTAGACCTGTCCCTCGTTCTCGTACTGAAGGATGTCGAAGTCCCTGAAGTCTTCTCTTGTGTGAGGGTCCCTGAAGGCAAGCTGATACTTGTTTATGTGTTCCTTGGATTCGGAGAGGTCTCCGCCAGTCATGATATTTCCGTTTTCCAGCATCGCGAAACTGTCGCAGATATCCTCAAGCTCCTTTAAGCTGTGGGAGGAAATGATGACGGAGACATCCTCGTCTTCCAAAAGGTCTGTCAGGGCGTTTTTGAAATGGAGTCTTGCGATAGGCTCAAGACCGTCGTAGGCTTCATCCAGAAGCAGAAGTTTTGCATGTATGGATAATGCAAAAATCAGGGAAACTCTTCTCTTCATTCCTTTTGAAAATGTGGCTATGGAGGCCTTTGGATCGAGCTTAAACATATTGAGATACTTCTGATATGCCGCTTCGTCAAAGTTATACATACACTGATAGTAAAGCTTTGTGCTGTTTATAGTGGCGCCCATCGGGAAATAGGCGTCATCGCTTACAAAGGCTATTTCTTTTTTGGCTGACATATCGGTGTAAGTGCTTCTGCCATCAAGGGTTATACTGCCCTGCTCAGGAGCGTAAACACCTGCTATAGAACGGAGCAGGGTTGACTTTCCGGCACCGTTTATGCCCACCAGCCCCACGATGGACTTGTTTGCTACAGTGAGGTTCAGATCTTTCAGAACTTCTTTCTTCCCGAAATTTTTGGATAAATGTTCTATCTTAAGCATTAGCATCCTCCTCATATATCTTGTTTATGGCTGTAATGAGATCGTCTTTTGTAATGCCGCTTTCTTTGAGCGGTTTTATCAAGGCCGTGATCTGAAGCATTTTTGAGTTTTCAACAGTGATATCGGCCACGTAGACCCCTTTCTTTGGAAGATTGTAGACGTAGCCCTTCTGCTCCAGCAGAGAATATGCTTTGGCAACGGTGTTTGGGTTAATGCCGTTTTCCGTAGCAAGCTGTCGTACAGAAGGGAGCTTGTCGCCCGGGCTTAGGACGCCGGCTTCTATGAAGCTTAGTATCTGAGTCTGTATCTGCTCAAATATTGGCTCTTTGCTTTGGAGATTTATCAGAAACATGTTATTACCTCTTGTTCTGTACTATTTGTATCATCTGTATTAACTGTACTACTCTGGTGATATAAAGCAATATCGGATCACTGTTTTTCATAAAAATGTAAAAGAAAAACCCGAGTCCAAACGAACTCGGGTTAATGTAGCAGCGCTACCAGGATTCGAACCTGGGAATGACGGAATCAGAATCCGTTGCCTTACCACTTGGCGACAGCGCTATATAAAGTTTTGAGCAGCGCTACCAGGATTCGAACCTGGGAATGACGGAATCAGAATCCGTTGCCTTACCACTTGGCGACAGCGCTA
>DGVW01000084.1 GCA_002396005.1 Oribacterium sp. UBA4274 | reverse complement strand
ACTGAGAGTAAGATATATGTGTAAGCGGTACGCAGTTTTCAAGGCACGAGATATGATTAAAAATATGATTTACATAGATAAGGCAGAACTTTGATGGTTCTGCTTTTTTGTTGTCTTAATTGGATGGAAAAATGTATTAATCCATATTAGTAAGACATTTTGAATTATTCATAGATATCCATATATGAGAAATATATGATATCTATATATGTATATAAAAGGTATTACCTTTAGGATTAGTGAATAGTAGTAATTTCAAGAAAAGCCGGGAACCTTCTTTTGTGTGAAGTTTCCCGGCTTTTATCATTTTTTGAAAATTTTGTTAAATCCATATATCAGACGTGTATTAGTACTTTCTTGATTATTGTTTATATTATTTACTTCTGATTCATCAGGAACAAAGCCACTGGCTATGTCACGTTCTAATTGAGTGTCTAATAATTCGTAAAAAAGAGGAGTATCATTTGTTATGCCTTTTGGAAAGCGTGAAATAACTTTGAAAAATGAGCTATACAAAAGTTTTGAGTCATTTTCTTCAATGTAATCATGTAAAAGATTGTTGATAGTATGTTCCACACCGTAAGTTGAAATATTAAAGGCCCTGCAGTAGTAATACACATCGACACTATCTTGAATTGCAACATTGCCATAGAAAATGACATCAAAAATAGCATCGGATACTTCCTTCAAGCTTTTCTCTGCTAAAGAATTGTTTAGATAGTTAAGAGCTCTTCTCTTTGAAATATTATTAACCGGATATGCCATAAATCTCCACCTTGTATATCGTAATTTTTAAAACAGAAGACTGGAACGCTTTGTGCGTGAAATCATTTCTGCATTATAATCTATCGGCAAAAAATACACTAATAATAAATTTATAAAGAAAGTGGTTATTAATTTATGGTTTTTTCACTATCAGAAAAAAGCTTTGATCTTTGGATATAGTTCAGTTTTAAAAAATTATTTGTTTTAAGTAACTGAATTAAATCACTTTAAGTATTGATATACAAAATTTTTGATTAGTTGAAAATCATAGTATATTTATGCATTTAATATGCTATAATCCTATGTAAATGTTTAATTATACGGAGGTTTATGCATGTCACAGAGAACAGATATTCATAAAATACTGATCATAGGTTCCGGACCGATAGTTATCGGTCAGGCCTGTGAGTTTGATTACTCAGGAACACAGGCCTGCAAGGCGTTGCGTAGTCTTGGCTATGAGATAGTCCTGGTCAATTCCAATCCGGCAACCATCATGACTGATCCTGAAATGGCGGATATCACCTATATCGAGCCGCTTAATGTACGACGTGTAGAGCAGATAATCGCCAAAGAAAGACCTGATGCATTGCTTCCGAATCTTGGCGGCCAGTCAGGACTTAATCTTTGTTCCGAACTTTATAAAGAGGGTGTACTTGATAAGTATGATGTCAAGGTCATCGGTGTTCAGGTTGATGCCATCGAACGAGGTGAGGATCGTATCGAGTTCAAGGAAACCATGAATAAACTTGGAATCGAGATGGCAAGAAGTGAGGTGTGTTACAGTGTGGACGAAGCATTGGCCATTGCGGACAAGCTGGGCTATCCTGTAGTTCTCCGTCCGGCATACACCATGGGAGGAGCCGGTGGAGGCCTTGTATACAATAAGGATGAGCTTAGAACAGTTTGCGCAAGAGGCCTTCAGGCCAGTCTTATCCATCAGGTTCTTGTCGAGGAATCTATCCTTGGCTGGGAAGAACTTGAGCTTGAAGTAGTCCGTGATAAGGACAACAATATGATCACCATATGCTTCATTGAAAATGTCGATCCTGTAGGCATTCATACAGGAGACTCTTTCTGTACGGCTCCGTTTCTTACAATAAAGAAAGAACTTCAGGATGAATTGCAGCGACAGGCTTACAAGATAGTTGAACATATCGGAGTAATCGGCGGTACCAACGTACAGTTTGCGCATGACCCTGTTTCTGACCGTATTGTAGTTATCGAAATCAATCCACGTACATCAAGATCTTCGGCTCTTGCTTCCAAGGCTACCGGATTCCCTATCGCGCTTGTTTCTGCGAAGCTTGCGACAGGTCTGACACTTGCGGAGCTTCCTTGCGGTAAGTACGGAACTCTCGATAAGTATGTACCTGATGGGGACTATGTAGTTGTTAAGTTTGCACGTTGGGCATTTGAAAAGTTCAAAGGTGTTGATGATAAGCTGGGGACACAAATGCGCGCTGTCGGCGAGGTTATGAGCATCGGTAAGAACTATAAGGAAGCCTTCCAAAAGGCTATACGTTCTCTGGAGAAGGATCGCTACGGACTCGGCTTTGCTAAACATTTCTATGATATGAGTAAGGAAGACCTGCTGAAAGCACTCATCACACCATCAAGTGAACGCCACTTCATCATGTATGAGGCACTCCGTAAGGGCGCAACTGTTGATGAAATCTATGCACTTACAAAAGTTAAGAAGTATTTTATAGAACAGATGCAGGAGCTTGTTTCGGAAGAGGAACAGCTGCTTATGTCAAAGGGGACAATGCCTTCCGATGAGGCACTCATCAGTGCTAAGAAGGATGGGTTTTCTGACAGATATCTTGCAGAGATTCTTGACATTTCTGAAGATGATATCCGCAATAAGCGAGAAGCACTCGGCCTCACTGAAAACTGGGATGCAGTTCATGTAAGTGGAACAGAGGACAGCTCTTACTATTACAGTACTTACAATGCTCCTGATAATGATATAGTTTCGGAAAAACGACCAAAGGTGATGATCCTTGGAGGTGGACCTAACCGTATCGGACAGGGTATCGAATTCGATTACTGTTGCGTACATGCTGCTCAGTCCCTCAAGAAACTTGGCTTTGAGACCATTATCGTTAACTGCAATCCGGAAACTGTTTCAACTGACTACGATACTTCTGATAAGCTTTACTTTGAGCCGCTTACTTTGGAGGATGTTTTAAGCATATACAAGAAAGAGAAGCCGGTTGGGGTTATCGCACAGTTTGGCGGCCAGACACCACTCAATCTTGCCGACAGTCTTGCTAAGAATGGCGTTAAAATCCTCGGCACATCTCCGGAAGTTATCGATCTTGCAGAGGATCGTGATCTGTTCCGTGCTATGATGGATAAACTTGGCATACCTATGCCAGAGGCGGGAATGGCTACAACTGTTGAAGAGGCACTTGATAATGCCCACAAGATTGGATATCCGGTTATGGTTCGTCCGTCCTTTGTTCTGGGCGGAAGAGGCATGGAAGTGGTTTACGATGATGAAAGTCTTACCGATTATATGAAAGCGGCCATCGGTGTTACTCCGGACAGACCTATACTTATAGACCGTTTCCTGAACAATGCGATGGAGTGTGAGGCAGATGCCATCAGTGATGGTGAAAATGCTTATGTTCCTGCAGTTATGGAGCATATCGAGCTTGCAGGTATTCATTCTGGTGACTCGGCTTGCATAATCCCTTCAAAGCATATTTCAAAGGAAAATCTTGAGACCATCAAGGATTATACCAGAAAGATTGCAGAGGAAATGCATGTGGTTGGCCTCATGAACATGCAGTATGCCATTGAAAACGGAAAGGTTTATGTTATAGAAGCAAATCCGAGAGCGTCACGTACAGTGCCGCTTGTTTCAAAGGTGTGCGGAATAAAGATGGTACCTATTGCTGTAGATATCATTACAAGGGAACTTACCGGAAGACCATCTCCGGTATCCACACTTACAGAAAGAAATATTCCATACTATGGAGTAAAGGAAGCTGTATTCCCGTTCAATATGTTCCCTGAGGTAGATCCTATACTCGGACCTGAGATGAGATCAACAGGTGAGGTTTTGGGACTTGCAAGAACTACGGGAGAAGCATTTTTTAAGGCTGAAGAAGCTGCAAAGTCAGAACTGCCTACAGGAGGAACAGTGCTTATATCTGTGAATAATAAGGATCATGAATATGCAGCGGAGGTGGCAAAGCTCTATAATGAAGCAGGGTTCAGAATCCTTGCAACCAATACTACTCATAAGTTTATATTGGAAGCAGGCATACCTGCAGAAAGGGTCAATAAGCTTTATGAGGGAAGACCTAATATTCTTGATATGATTACAAACGGAGATATCGATTTGATCATTAACTCGCCTATCGGCAAGGATAGTGTTCATGATGACAGTTATCTTCGTAAGGCGGCGATTAAAGCGAGAGTGCCTTATATCACGACTATTGCAGCGGCCAAAGCGGCGGCAGAGGGTATAAGATTTGTTCAGAAAAATGGAGATGATGATATAATGTCACTGCAGGAGTGGCATGCGGTAATTGAGGAGTGAATTCTTAAACAATGTCCGCTTTGTTTTAAAATGAAAAATTAATGACCGGCAAAATCAATAACTGTTCATTAATCAAAAAAAGTTTGGCTTTCATTTATATCGAAAGCCGAACTTTTTTAATTATAAAAATCTATGAAACTTTATAAGAATTTAACATGGGTATTTGTTTGACGGTGTATTATTACCCTGATTATGTTGTGATCAGCAATGATCAGATGAATTATGATTATCAGATATTTACATCCTTGCCACGTGAAAGCTTTGCAACCGCACCGGAGAGAGCTATAAGCGCAATCAGGTTAGGGATAACCATGATGCCGTTAAAAAGATCCTGAAGGTTCCATACGAGATCAACCTTTAAAAGCGAACCGATAAATATGAACACGATATCAATGATGGCAAACGGAATAACAGCCTTCTTTCCGAAAAGATATGTTACATTCTGTCTTGCAAACAGGAACCATCCGATGATGGTTGAGAATGCAAAGAACAGAAGACAGATAGCCACAAACATAGGACCGAAACCACCGAAACCTGTTGTAAATGCAAGCTGTGCAACAGGCGTTCCTGTCAGCTCACCTGCGTATGGAACGGAATCACCGAGAACACCGGATGAGAGGATAACAAAAGCTGTAAGGGTAAGTACGATAAAGGTATCTACAAAAACACCAATCATGGCAACTTCACCCTGCTCCTGTGGATTTTTAACCTTGGCAAGAGCGTGTGCATGAGGAGTAGAACCCATACCTGCTTCATTTGAGAAAAGTCCTCTCGCTACACCGAGACGCAGCGCGTGACGAACGGTGATTCCGGCACCTGCTCCCACAACAGCCTGAGGTGTAAAAGCCCCGGCAAAGATAGATGCGATGGCAGGAATCAGATTGGCATGATTGATCATAAGTAGGATGACAGCGGCCACAATATATAGAGCAGCCATGATAGGAACCACTTTTTCTGTGAAAGAGGCTATACGCCCGGTACCACCTACAAAGATAAATGCTGATACAATGGCTACAAATATACCAACAATCCACTCAGGGGCACCAAAAGCTGTATAGAAAGCATCACTGATGGAATTGGACTGAACCATGTTACCCATAACTCCAAGTGAAAGGATGATCATTATGGCAAAGAATGTTGCAAGGAACTTGCCGAAACTGTTATCAAAGGCTTTTAAAATGTAATAAACAGGACCTCCGATAACTTCGCCATGCTCGTCTTTGGTCTTTGTTTTTTGGGCAAGAACAGCCTCACCGTAGATTGTAGCCATACCAAAAAAAGCTGCAACCCACATCCAGAATATGGCACCCGGTCCGCCACCTACCAGCGCTGTGGCACAACCGGCGATATTGCCGGTACCTACTTGGGCGGCAATAGCAGTGGCTAAAGCTTGAAAAGAACTCATGCCATCATTACCTGATGCCTCACCTTTAAGAGTAAAGTTTCCGAATACTCGATTCCATGCATTTGGAAATCTGCGTATCTGTACAAAACCTGTGCAGAAAGAAAAATAGATTCCGCTTCCTACAAGAAGAAAAAGAAGGATAAACCATACTTTGTCATCCAAGAGTGAAACAATGCTGTTTAATGCGTCCATAATGACTCCCCTTATCAGAAATTCACGTGATGTTAAAAGTCAAAGTACTCTTATGAAGGAAATGAAAATACACAGAGAAACTGTATGATACGGAAAACTGTAGTCGGAATAAACATCTGAAACTACCGAAGATGGTAGTTGAAAATGATCAGGCATAAATTTACCTGAGAATAACAATATAAATCTCTGTCCTTTTGCCTGAGAGATTGGGGCAGGACGATACCATCCTGAGCCTTTGCACCTTCGGCACTCGTTAAAGAGCTTCTCCAGAGTTCACTCCGTTATTAGTCTCCGTCCGTCACAGACTCCTGAGAGTTTTACTCCTTCGGCAGGCCATATAATTATAATAGCCACTTTTCTAATAACTTCTACGTATATATTTTGCGTGTTTATCGTAGCATTGCTATGAATAGGCGTCAAGGTAAAATATTTAATGAATATAATGATATGTTATATTGAAGAATAGCTAAAATAAAAGAATTAGATGACAAAAATGACTGCCGAATGAAACGGCAGCCATCTTACGCAGATCTTATTTAACATAGTATGATAAAACAATGGAAGTATATCATACGAGAGAGTTTGTATCCATTTAAAATAGTTAATAACTTAACAAAATTTGAAAATAATCAAATGCAAGTATATCCACCATCAACAGGAATCATTACACCGTTTACATAGCTTGATGCTTCTGATGAAAGGAAAATGGCGGTAGAGTCAAGCTCTCCTTCCTTACCATATCTTTCCATAGGAATAGCTCCCTTTGCATACTCCTTGAACCAGTCAGAGTCAAGGGTTTCCTTGGTAAGAGGAGTCCAGAAGTAGCCCGGACAGATAGAGTTTACTGTGATGCCATACTTACCCCACTCTGCAGCAAGTGCTCTTGTAAGGTTTACAACACCACCTTTTGCTGCGTGATATGGGCTCGCAGGAGCGATTTTGTTTCCAACTAGACCGTACATAGAAGCGATGTTGATTATACGACCGTATTGAGCAGGAATCATTGCCTTTTTGGCAACGGCACGTGCAACTCTGAAAGAACCGAAAAGATCGATATTTATTTCATTGGCAAATTGCTCATCTGTGATGTCTTCGGCTGGAGCAACTGCACCAGTGCCTGCATTGTTAATAAGGATATCAATCTTTCCGAATTTTTCCATAACCTGATCAACCAGGCTGTCTACCATGGCAGTATCTGTAATATCACAGCGGATAGGTAATGTTTCAACTCCGAATTCGTCACTGATTTCTTTGGCGACCGCCTCGATCATCTCCTTACGGCGTGCTACAACAACTATTGAAGCACCCTGATTGGCAAGCGCTTTTGCCATCTGAACGCCAAGACCTGTAGAACAGCCTGTAACAAGTGCTACTCGACCCTTTAAGTCAAAATAATTTTTCATTTAAATACCTCTTTTCCAATCTTATCTAACAATATATATGATTATACATTGTTAAATATAAATGGTCAATTTTGATAATTAATGTACAGCAATACTGACAAAGCTTGTTAATTATAACAGTTAGCTATATCTACCTCGTGGATTGTTGCATCATATATCAAAATGACTATCATGACCCGCCCATACACGAATGACTTAGTCGTTTTGTACAGCAAAGGGACCTGAGTTTTAAACCTTCAGTATCCAACTGTTTTTGATTTTCAAAGAAGAACTCCGGTTTTTAAAATTTAAACATTGAAGCAAAATCGTCGTTATTGACTATGTTTTCAAGGGTATAGTTGATATTTCTGAAATGGTGGACAAGCTCATCCTGCAGGGCTTGCCGATCCTGCCTGTCTATGGCATCCACCATACGCTCATGCTGGATTACTATATTTAAGCTATCATCATATCTTTCTTTGTCACTGCGTTCTATACCGAGAGCGAAACGTCTGGCCCTAATATAATGAATATCATATCTGCCGGTGTGAGACTGCACAAATTCCTTGTTCTGAAGATGATAAAAGAAGTCGTGAAACTGAGTATCAGCATCGGTTAATTTTTCAAGCTCATTAAAGCTCAGCATGTTTTTCTGATCCATGATCATGCCTCTCAAAAGTGGCAAAAGAGGAGTAAGTAAACCTGCGTCAAATGAATCGAGTACAATACGGGTTTCGAGAACTTCTCGCAGATAACGCACCTTTTTTACTTCTTCAAAATCTATCTTACTGACAAAACTTCCTCTCTGCGGCTGAGATTCCAAAGCGCCTTCTACATTCAGCCGGCGTACTGCTTCTCTGACAGGGATACGGCTGCACCTGAACTGTTCGGCAAGCCCCAATTCGCTCAGCTTGACACCGGGCTTAAGCTCCAATGTAGCAATCTTATTCCATAAATAATAGTGTATCTCGTCCGGAAGCTTTGGAGTTTCTACTATATCTTTTTTGTTTGTATCTGAATTATCCATGTCAACCTCATAATCTGGTATACAAATATATAATTAAAATATAACAAAAACACAATTAAATCAAGATTACACTCATGGAACCATAAGTGGTATACATCTTTTGGGGACATTTGCAGGTTAGCGGCACAGGAAAAAATGAATCTGATCAGATGAAAGCAAATGGCGCAGCTTCCAATGTGACAGGCAGGAAAAACCTAGTAAAAACAGCAACTATCAGGCTGATATTGTTAAAAATAAAACATATAAATTATTAAAAACCTGATTGACAACGGTATAAATCGGGATTAACATAGAACACGTAAAAACTGGTATACACTTTTATGGCAAACAAAATCTGCCGTAAATACACCATCGATATGAGGCACATATGAAAGCCGCAGAGCATTTTCGGGAAGATGATGGCTTTCGACTGCATTCTCGCAGGACTCATATCACATATTAAGATTTATATATTAAGGAGAAAGCATTATGGAAATGACATTTCGTTGGTATGGCTCAAAGTTTGATTCTATCAGCTTACAGCAGATCCGCCAGATTCCGGGAGTAACAGGCGTTATTACAACTCTTTACGATACAACACCTGGTGAGGTTTGGCCGCAGGAGAGAATTCATGCCTTAAAGGAAGAGGTTGAGGCATCAGGACTTCATATCAGTGGTATTGAGTCAGTAAATGTATGTGACTCCATCAAGGTTGGCGACAAAGATCGCGACATGTATATAAACAACTATATCGAGACTCTTGAAAATCTTGGTAAGGAAGATATCCACCTTGTATGTTACAATTTCATGCCTGTTTTTGACTGGACAAGAACAGAACTCGCACGTAAGAACCCGGATGGTTCTACAGTTCTTGCTTACAATCAGAAGGCTATCGATTCCATCGATCCTAACGACCTTGCAGCTTCTATGGAGAAGATGTCTCAGGGCACAGTTCTTCCTGGATGGGAGCCTGAGCGTATGGCTAAGCTTAAGGATCTCTTTGAGATGTACAAGGGCATTGACGGAGAGAAGCTTTTCGAGAATCTCGTATATTTCTTAAAGGCAATTATGCCGGTATGTAACAAGTACGATATCAAGATGGCTATTCACCCGGATGATCCGGCTTGGTCAGTATTCGGCCTTACAAGAATCATCAATTCAGAGGAAAATATCCTTCGCCTTATGAAGGCCGTTGATGATGTTCACAATGGCGTGACATTCTGCTCAGGTTCATATGGTACAAATCTTGAAAACGATCTTCCTCACATGATCAGAGTGCTCAAGGGACGTATTCACTTTGCACATGTACGTAACCTTAAGTTCAATGACTCCTCACGTGAAAACTATGATTTCCAGGAAGCCTGCCATATTTCAAGTGATGGAAACTTCGATATGTATGAGATCGTAAGAGCACTTTATGAGACCGGATTTGACGGTCCTATCAGACCGGATCACGGACGTAATATCTGGGATGAGGTTGGTAAGCCTGGAGTAATGCCTGGTTATGGACTCTATGACAGAGCTTTGGGTGCTACATATATCCAGGGTCTTTGGGAAGCAATTGAGAAGAGCGAGAAAAGATTAGGAGGAAGATAAGATGCGTTTAACACTTGAGGGTTTAAAAGATAAAAAGGCTTGGGAGACTGCCGGAGTACAGCTTCCTTCATATGATGTGGCAAAGGTTGCAGAGAACACAAAGAAGGCTCCTGCCTGGGTACATTTCGGAATCGGAAACATTTTCCGTATCTTCCTTGGCGGCATCGCTGATGATCTCATCAAGAGCGGAGAGACTGACAAGGGTATCACATGTGTAGAGACATTTGATTTTGATGTAGTAGACAAGATCTATGATCCATATGACAATCTTGTACTTGGCGTAACATTAAAGGCTGACGGCTCTACTGAGAAGAGAGTTATCGGTTCTCTCACAGAAGCGATTAAGGCTCAGTCTCAGGTTCCTGAGCACTGGAATCGCCTTAAGGAGATATTTACAGCTCCTGAGCTTCAGATAGCAAGCTTTACTATCACAGAGAAGGGCTACGCTCTTAAGAATGCTGATGGCGTTTACTTCCCGTTTGTTCAGGCTGATATCGACAATGGCCCTGAGAAACCGGGTGCTGCTATGGCTATCGTTACAGCTCTCCTTTTCGAGCGTTTCAAGGCTGGCAAGCTTCCTATAGCTGTTGTAAGCTGCGATAACTGCTCACACAATGGAGAGAAACTTATGAACTCCATAGTTACCATGGCAGAGGAGTGGGCTAAGAAGGGCTTTGTTCCTCAGGAATTCGTTGAGTATTTAAATGATGAGACAAAGGTTGCCTTCCCTTGGTCAATGATTGATAAGATCACTCCGAGACCTGCTGACTCAGTTCAGGCAGAGCTTGAGAAGCTTGGTATAGAGGATATGGCTCCTGTCATCACAGGTAAGCGCACCTACATTGCACCTTTTGTTAATGCTGAAGGCCCTCAGTACCTCGTTATCGAGGACAAGTTCCCTAACGGAAGACCGGCACTTGAGAAGGCCGGAGTTTACATGACAGACCGCGAGACTGTTAACAAGGTTGAGCGTATGAAGGTTACAACATGCCTGAATCCGCTTCACACTGCTCTTGCAGTATATGGTTGTGTTCTCGGTTATACTCTTATTGCTGATGAGATGAAGGATAAGGAGCTTAACGAGCTTGTACACCGTATCGGACCTGTTGAGGGTATGCCTGTTGTAACTGATCCGGGAATTCTTTCACCTGAGGCATTTGTAAATGAGGTTATCAACCAGAGAATTCCTAACCCATTCATGCCTGACACACCACAGCGTATCGCTACAGATACTTCTCAGAAGGTAGGTATCCGTTACGGTGAAACTATCAAGAGCTATGTTGAGAAGTTTGGTGATGCCAAGAAGCTTGAGGCAATTCCTCTCGCAATTGCCGGATGGCTCAGATATCTTCTTGGCGTTGATGATGAAGGAAAGGCATTTGAACGTTCATCAGATCCTATGCTTGACTCACTTACAGAAGCACTTAAGGGAATTGAGTTAGGAAAGCCTGAAACAGTTGGTGATAAGCTTAAGCCTGTTCTCTCAAATGCCAACATTTTTGGCTCAGATCTCTATGCTGTAGGCCTTGGTGAGAAGATAGAAGATCTTTTCAAGGAAGAAATTGCAGGAACAGGTGCTGTAAGAGCAACTCTTAAGAAGTATCTTGACTGACAAGTGTCAAATGTCCTCTGCGGGTGATTGTTGCCTCAGGGACAAATAAAAGCATAATTTTTATATTTTACACTTTAAACAAAGGCAATGTCTGAGGTATCATTAATTACCGAAGACATTGTCTTTGTGAAGATTAAGAGAAAGAGATAGAAAAGTTATGCGTATTATATTTGCTACACACAACAAGAATAAAATAAGAGAAGTTCGCCAGATACTTGGCGATGTTGCAAGCGACATCGTTGCCAAGAGTGAATTAGGTATAGATTTTGAGCCTGTTGAGACGGGTAAGACATTTGCTGAAAATGCTGAGCTGAAAGCATCAGGCATAAGAAGCTATATGCTGGCGCATGACATGCTTCAGGATGATGATATCATCATGTCGGATGATTCAGGACTTTGCGTGAATTACATGCTGGGTATGCCCGGAGTGTACAGTGCAAGGTATTTGGGCGAGGATACCTCATATGACGTCAAGAATGCACGTATCATCCAGGAGCTGAGATTCGCAGAAGGCGACGAGAGAGCGGCACATTTTGCCTGCAGCATATGTGCTGTTTTTGCAGATGGAAGAGTTTTTCATTCGGAAGGAAAATTTGAAGGGCTGATAGCAAAGGAGCCGAAGGGAACTAATGGCTTTGGCTATGATCCTATATTGTATCTTCCTGAATATGGCAGAACTTCAGCAGAGCTCACACCAGAGGAGAAGAACAGCATCTCTCATAGAGGTAAAGCTTTGAGAGCTATGAGAGATCAGTTAATGAAAGTTCTGGAAGATGACAGGAAAAAAGGCATCAATCAGGGAGCATTTCCTGAGAAAAAGGAGGATAGCGGACTTGTCCGCCCCTTTCAGACAATCTTAGTTGTCAGTGATTCTCATCATAAGGATGATAACTTAAAAGATGTTTTGAGTCGTTTGGGCATGATAGATTTTTTTGTTCATCTTGGGGATGCAGAGGGAACAGAAGGATTGATTCAACAGTATGCCGGGGATGGAGTCAAATGCTTCTTTGTTCAAGGTAATAATGACTTCTTTACAAATCTACCGCGAGATATTGTTGCCACATTTGGAAAACATAAGTGTTTTTTGACGCACGGACACTATTATGGGGTGAACATGGATCTCAGTATACTCGCTGAAGAAGCCAAAATCAGGGGTTGTGATGTGGCGATGTTCGGACATACTCATCGTCCGTGCCTGAAAATGGTAAATGGCGTTATGTGTATAAATCCGGGTTCTATAAGTTTTCCAAGACAAATGGACAGAAAACCGTCTTATATGGTAATAGATATAAGTGAAGACGGAGAGTTCACGTATCATCAGGTGCTGTTGGACAAGTGGACTTGATGGTGCGAACATGATAGCGGGGATTTATGTAAACCGGTTAAATTTTCTTTTCAGGATTGCCAATAAAAGCTTGTAACGTCAATATAAATCGTATATAATATGGTGGTGTAAGCGGTTACAGAATCGCCTTACATAGTTGATTTGGTTATTTTGTATTTAAAATAAAAGGAGACAAGTTATGACACAAGAAGAATTCATGGCCAAGCTCGCAGAAGTTAAGGTTTGTCCTGTAGTGGTTATCGATGATGCAGAGGATGCAGTACCTCTTGCAAAGGCTCTTGAGGCTGGTAACCTTCCTATGGCTGAGGTTACATTCAGAACACCTGCAGCAGCAGATGCAATCGCACGTATCGCCAAGGAGTGCCCAAATGTTGTAGTTGGTGCCGGTACAGTTATCGATCGTGAGCAGTGTGTACGTGCCATCAAGGCAGGTGCTCAGTTCATCGTTGCTCCATCATTTTCAGATGAAGTTGCACAGTGTGCTATCGGACATGGCGTAGCTTATTGCCCTGGAACATGTACTCCTACAGACATTACAAATGCTCTGAGATACAACCTTCCTATGGTTAAGTTCTTCCCTGCAGGAAACTATGGCGGACTTGCAACAATCAAGTCACTTGCAAGTGTATTCCCACAGATCAAGTTCATGCCTACAGGTGGTGTTAATGTAAATAACGTTAACGATTATCTTGGATTTGACAAGATAATCAGTGTTGGTGGAACATGGGTATGTAAGAAGGACAAGGTTCAGGCTAAGGATTGGGCAGGAATCACAAAGCTTTGCCAGGAAGCATACAATCTTACACACTGATTTCTTCTATTATTTAAGATTATTCTCGTTCAGGTACATCCATAATTGGATGTACCTGTTTTGCTGTAAAAGAATAGTTGATGTGCATCGATAGTACTTTTGACACTCATGTTACAATATTTTAATTAAGTCCTGCTTGTATCTAACAAGATATTTAATAGAATTAGAAAGTAGAATTGATAAGATAAAGGGCGTTAAGGATCTGTAAAGAGCAATGCTTGAACAGATTTCTGAAATGCATAGGTCTTATATCTGCTTATATTTATATAGTAGTGAAATATGGTGTTAATCTTTTCGGTTTGAAAATATTTAAAAAAATTTGAAAAACTTGTTGACATTCAGATGGGTATTCGCTATTATATACAAGTCGCTTGAAGCGAGCGACACAAAATGAGTCAGTAGCTCAGCTGGATAGAGCAACGGCCTTCTAAGCCGTGGGTCGGGGGTTCGAATCCCTTCTGGCTCATTTCTCTTTGAGAGAAATATACATTGGTTCGCAAGTGCGACCGTAATATGGTGGGTATAGCGTAGTTGGTTATCGCGCCAGATTGTGGTTCTGGAGATCCCGGATTCGAGTTCCGGTACCCACCCTTAGCCAGCAGGCTAAAGTGGGGCTATCGCCAAGCGGTAAGGCACAGGCCTTTGACGCCTGCATTCGTTGGTTCGAATCCAACTGGCCCTGTTTTACATGAGGCTGTAGCTCAGTCGGTAGAGCACTTGACTTTTAATCAAGTTGTCGCGAGTTCGAATCCCGTCAGCCTCATCTTTTATTTTTGATTTCGACTTGATGATGCAGGTCATCAAGTTTTTTTGTACTCAAATATATTCTATTATCCATAATCCCCCCACACTTTTATTACTATCTCAATAAAAAAATTAAATTGCATCTTCTAAACACTTAGATTTAATTTTATTTAATAATGTAGTATATTATTTTTTACAAAAAGATCTATGCGTTTTAAAATTTGCAAAGACGCGAGAAGATTTTTGGTAGCGTGATATGGAATCGTATAATATATTAAATCGCTATTTGATATTAGAATTGTAGGAAGAAAAACATGTTCAACGATGATGCTTATTTTCGCTTTGGAAACTATGTAGGTTATAGAAATGGCTTTGCGGATTCCGACTTAACAAACGAGAAATTGGTTTCTATTTTGCAGCAGGCCATCAAATCAATAAATCTGATTCTTTTATGCTTTGATGATGAGAACAAAATAACTTATGCAAATTCAAAAGCATTCAAGATGTTTAACGTTACAAGCAGCGAAGAACTGGAAAAAGAGTTCCTGGATTGGATAAGTAATGATACAAAACACCTGGAGTATTCAAACTGGTGTCAGATCTATGAGTCTATGGAAGGCGAAAAAGTGTATGACATCATATGCCAGAAAATTTATGACACTGATAATAAGTTGAGAAACTCTATATATGTAATAGATGAATGCGTTCAAAATTCTTCCAATAAAGCAGGGGTTAGGTATCGACAGATGCATGACCCGCTAACGGGCCTTCTCAACAGAGATGGTTTTTGCCATGTTGTTGAAGAGTACCGTAAACTTCATATAAATACGGACGAAACGCATTATCTTATTATCACAAACATTAGGGATTTTAAGCTTATAAACCAAATGCTTGGCGATAAAGATGGTGATAGCATACTCAAAACAACAGGACGCATCATCCGTTCACTTATGTATCCGGAAGATATATATGGCCGTCTTTATGCTGACAAGTTTGCAGTTTTGGTGTCTGAACGTAATTTTGATAAGTCCATGTATCGAAATATGATAAATCTGGTTCGTAGCCAGATAACTTCGGATAAACAGGGATTACGTCTACAGGTTGGCATTTACAGGATGGAAGACCTTTCTGATGATGTTATTACTATGTGCGACAAGGCTTTGATTGCATTAAAGTCCATAAGCTCTGAGGAGCCTGTAGCATATGCTTATTATGAACCACTTATGATGCAGAAGGCTCTTACAGAAAAAGCTGTGGTTACAAACTTTGATACGGCCTTAAAAAACGGTGAGTTTAAGATTTACCTTCAACCGCAGATGAATCAGCGTGGAGAATTGATAGGTTCGGAAGCGCTTGTGCGTTGGAAGAAGATAGATAATACAGTTATACCGCCTAATGCTTTCATACCTGTACTTGAGAAGTCTAATCTTATAAGCCGACTTGACTTATATGTGTGGGAGCTTGCTGCCATAAAACTCAGAGAGTGGCAGCATACAGAATTTAGTGACCTGTATATATCTGTTAATATCTCTCCAAGGGATATGGAATTCATAGATGTATACGATGCTATAACGGGTCTTGTAGATAAGTATGAGATAGAGCCCGCAAAGCTTCATCTGGAGATCACAGAAACTGTTATAATGCGTAATCCTGCTACTGTGAGCGAACTGATCACCAAATTAAAAGATGCAGGTTTTGTTGTCGAGATAGATGATTTTGGAAGTGGATATTCATCTTTAAACATGCTTAAAGATATTAAGGCTGATGTGATTAAGATAGATATGGGCTTTTTGCGGAAATCAGAAAATGAGGAGCGAAGCCGCATCATACTGGATTCTATCATTTACATGACAAAACGTTTAGGTATGGGTACAGTTACTGAGGGCGTTGAAACCACAAAACAGTTTGAATTTCTGAGATCTATGGGCTGTGATGTATATCAGGGCTATCTGTTCTCGAAGCCTGTGCCTGTACAGGAGTTTGAAGCAAAGTATAGCCATGTGTACAATGCAGAAAAGATTATCTGATGATACGCACGCAGAAGATTTATCCGGTACTCATATGCGGCTATTTCGCTTATGGTACCGGATATGAGTATGTAAAAGCCTCTTGGATTATAAAATGTCTGAGAGGCATATCTTTTGCTGATTAGTTAATTATAGCTAGATTATTTTTCTTTCTTTTGCTAATATATATTGGCGGAAGATAATTCTTTTGTTTACAACCGGGGTTGTGGCGGAATTGGCAGACGCGCAGGATTTAGGTTCCTGTGTCTATGACGTGAGGGTTCAAGTCCCTTCGACCCCATAATTAAGTTCAGATACCATATTTTATTAGCGAATATTGGTATCTGAGCTTTTTTGTGTGCAAATTTTTTGTTAAAATGATAAATAATTATAAATTCGGTTAAAAAATGCGCTGACTTTGGCACTTTGTAACATCCAAATCTCAACTGTTAAAAACGAGGAGAAACTATGGTAGAAAAAGGAAAAGAAGGAAACCTGATAGTGAGAGGTCGTGTAGACTCACAAAATTGCCAGGAGTTTGAGGCAGAAATTATGGGAGTTTGTAATCCGGGGGAAGACGTTCGGATAGATGCGTCTGAACTGTCCTATATATCTTCGGCTGGGCTTCGTGTGCTTATGAAATTGAAAAAAAGTATAAAAGCGGAGGTCACTATCGAAAATGTTTCACCGGAGATCTATGAAATTCTGGAAGTTACCGGTTTTACTGAAATTCTGAAAGTAGAAAAGAAACTTCGCGAGATATGTGTAGATCAATGCGAGGTGATAGGAGAGGGTGCCAACGGAAAAGTATACCGTCTGGATGATGAAAGAATTATCAAGGTTTTTGCACCGGGAGTTCCTATGGAAGTGGTACAGGAGGAGCGTGATGTAGCCCGTGCGGCTTTTATTGCCGGTGTGCCAACGGCCATTTCTTATGATGTGGCAAGGGTTGGAGACAGTTTCGGAGCAGTCTATGAAATGC
>DGVW01000059.1 GCA_002396005.1 Oribacterium sp. UBA4274 | reverse complement strand
TACCCACCATTACCCCTGAAGAGCCCTAAAATAACAATTAAAAAAGTTACTGGAGTCAATAGGGCGGATCAAAATGTCAAAAATTGCAAAGAAAATGATTGACAAGTTTTTCATTATGCATATAATGTTCATAATTCGCAATACGGTACTAAAAATGAACAAGAAAAGCAAATGTGAACATGATGAACAAAACTATTCCTATCAAAATATCATTGTATATCCTTCCTGCATGTATACCGATGTTACTGTTTTGGTTTATACCCATCTTTGTAACCTTTGGAATCAGCTTTACCAACTGGGATTATATGACAGAATTAAGCAGGATCAGGTTTCTGGGAGTTAAAAACTATATCTCAATATTCAAAGATATCAGGTTTTATCAATGTCTCTTAAATACATTGGCATTCACAATAGGCACGGTCCTGCCTATGATGCTCATCGGATTTACATTAGCACAGCTTATTTATTCACACAAAAAAGAGCATCCTATATTCAGGATACTTCTGTTCAGTCCCTGGGTGACACCCACCGTAGCTATATCCATCGTGTGGATTTTCCTTTTTGACACGGATCAGGGTTTTTTAAATCAAATCCTATCATATCTCAATGTTTCTAAAGTTCCATGGTTAACCAGCTCCAAAGTGGCATTGATATCTGTGATGCTTGTAACAGTATGGAAATCAGCAGGTTATGCCATGGTGATCTTTCTGGGAGCTTTACACAGGATACCGAAAAGCCTGTTTGAAGCGGCCTCTATGGATGGTGCAGGGACACTTGAGAAAATATGGTTCATCACATTACCGGAAATACGGAACACGATTCTGTTTCTGATATTTACAGGAACCGTTAGTTCAATACGGGCCTATGATCAGATTCAAATACTCACCCAGGGCGGACCTTCCGGGAGCACCAGAACTTTGATCTACTATTTCTATCAACTGGGATTTGAGGAATTCGATACAGGAAAAGCCTCAGCCACAGCCATAATTATCCTCATAATTACAGTTTCTATATCAGCAGTTCAATTCATGATTTTGTCAAAAAAGGAGAGCAGTCGATAAGGGAGGTGATCTGATGTCGCAGGTTAAAAACATGGTGAGAAGGGTAATCTTATCCATAGGTTCTTTCATCGCAGTATTCCCGCTGATCTGGATGCTCCTGTCGGGACTAAACGATCATCTTATGACTTTTGTGCCCGGCAATGGAAAAGGTATTTCTTTCACATTGGAGAATATAGGATATGTACTGTTCCAATCACCGGTACCACTTTATATAAAAAACAGCATGCTTATCTCTGTAGTTACGTCACTATACCAGATAATCACAGGGGCAATGCTTGCCTATGCACTTACTTTTTTAAAATTCAGGTGTAAAAAGCTCCTGTACTACATTATCTTTTTTACGTATATGCTGCCTTCAGCAGCTACATATATACCTTCATATATAGTTCTCTCAAAACTTAATCTTCTGAATACATACAAAGGGCTTATATTATCTCAATCAGTCAGTCTTTTTGGTATATTTCTCCTCAGACAGAATTTCCTTGAGATACCAAAGGACTTTGTAGATGCAGCAAAAATTGATGGGGCTACAGACTGGAAAATACTCTGGAAAGTGGTTTTCCCCTTGGCGAGATCTGGATTTATCACCTTCTTTTTACTTTCCTTTATCAGTCTATATAACAACTATATGTGGCCGGCGCTTATTACTACTGATTCCAGACTTTATCAGGTTTCCCAGGGAGTGCGGAGCTTCTTTATAGACGATGGGGCTTACGGAACAAAATGGCCTTTGATAATGGCTGCAGATTCCATCGTTATCCTGCCGCTGGTCCTTATGTATATCTGTGCATCTCATGTCATCATACATGGAATATCAGGTGATTCCGGCGTAAAGGGGTAAAGAAATACTCAAAGACTCATGGGTGTGACAGCTTAAAAAATTGATCGTAATGCAGCGTATTCCGGACATCGCCGCACTTACATATATGAAAAGGAGTTTAATAACATGAAGATAAGCAGTATAAAAATAAGAAGTCTTAAAAACAACATTAAACGTTTCATTAGTCCCTTGATTATCCTGTCAGTCATAACTGCAATTTCCGGATGTTCCGGAGAAAATGCTTCGCAGGTTCCAAAGGCAGAAAAGGAGAGGACAGAGATTGAATACTGGTATGCCGGCGGAAAAACAGCAGTAAAGGTCATGGCTGACATCATTGATTCCTTCAATGCTTCCCAGGATGAGTATGTGATAAAACCTGTGGTTAAAGCAAGCTATGATGAAACCTATCAGGGATTGCAGGCAGCATTGGCCGGAAATGTCTCTCCTGATCTTGTGCTTCTTGAAACGGAAGCTTCTCATTATCTGTCAGGAAAAGGGATTCTGGAAAATGTAGGAGAGCAGCTAAAATCCACTCCTTCATTTTCACTTGATGACTACATTGATGTATTTATTGACAGCTGTAAAGGAGATAGGGATGAGCTCTATATGTTTCCGGCATACGGAACAACACAGGTGTTTTATTATAATAGGGAAGCCTTTGAGAAAGCAGGTGTGAATCCGGAATCCATCAAGAGCTGGCAGGATTTGGCGGATCAAAAAGAGAGGTTTACATCTTCCGGAATAGAGTACGTTTGGGAGCCTATGTGGGGACCGGACAACCTCATTGATGTAGCATTTTCCAACGGAGCTTCCATGTTTAGTTCGGATGGCAAGGAAGTCACCATCGATTCCCCGGAGTGGATCCAGGTATTTGAAGCTTTTAGGAAGTGGATCCATGAGGACAAAATCATGAAGATTCATTCCGGTGGACAAGGCTGGGAGTACTGGTACAAGACTATGGATGATGCCTTGTCCGGAACGGCGGCAGGTTATACAGGTTCCTCCGGAGACCAGGCAGATCTGGATTTCACTCTTGTTGGCGCTCTGGAGCAGCCGGGTTTCGGTTCCAATGCTTCCAGCCCGACAGCAGAGGCCAAAGATTTTGTTATCGTCAAATCCTCAAGTGAGAAGGAGAAGACCGGAGCTGCAGCATTTATACGGTACTTTACGAGCCCTGAACAGCAGGCAGTATGGTCAATGGGAACTGGATATGTACCCGTATGCAAGAATATGGATAGTGTTGAGAGCTATCATAATTATGTGAAAGAGCATCCTGAGATAACAGTTCCACTCCAACAATCACAGCACGCTTCAGTGCTTCCTATAGACCCAACAGGAGGAAAGATTTACGATGCACTAAAGATCGCAGCTGATCAGGTGGAGCTGGAGAATATACCGGCGGAAGAAGCATTGTCAGAAGCACAGAAGAAGGCGAAAGAAGCAATGAGAGAGCTGTCATAAATCTGGTTCATAAAAAAACATAAAAATTTTTGCCGAATAAACATTAGAAACGACCGAAAATACAGTCATAGTACAGTTAAACAATCAAAGACGCATGAACGAAAAAAATCCGAAACGTTCTATCAATTACAATTCAAACGGAATAAACAGAGATGACAGATATGTGTACATATCAGCTTCTTGTAAGCTTTCACTGGATTATGTTTTGGAAATTCAGAAGAGTATGTAGAACATATTTATATTATAAAAAAATCCACAGAATATTTATTTGAGAACTACTATAAGGCAAAAAGAACCAATTTGACGAAGGCGTGCTTAATGCTGGCCGGGAATCATCATGGAGTCTGCAAAACGGAGATATATAACTGATAAATCCATATGGGTTTATAGGTTTTATTGAGTTTTGCAGACTCATTTTTGTTGTTTTGGCTCCTGGCGTGGTTGTATTTCCGTTTGAAGGACTCCGTAAAAGGAGTGGAAATATGAGACAAGAAGACACAAACAGCACATTTTCTGTAGGAAAGAGAATCAGGATCATCAGAAAGAGAAAAGGGATGAGTCAGGAGGATCTGGCTGAGAAGATGTTCACTTCCAAGCAAATGATATCTGCATATGAAACAGACAAGATAGATATCAAAGTATCGGTACTTAAGGAGTTTGGTAAGGCATTGGAGATATATATGGCGGGGAGGTTGTGAAATATATGTGAGTCAGAAACAGTATAAATATTGTACATGATGAAAAGCTGATGGGCAATTAACTATCCATCAGCTTTTTCTATGACCATATCAGACAGTGAATACCGTATTATCTCATCAGGATTTGACGAGGGATTAATCCAATCGTTTATCAGGTTTTCCGGAAGCATGACCGGCATACGGTCATGGATCTTGGCAAGTTCTGCAGTTGGTTCTTTTGTTAATACGACAAAAACAGGGTATCCTTCTTCAATTCTGTATAGTCCGCAGAGCCAGGTAATGGTATGCCCTTTAGGCTGAACGGCATATTTTTGTCCTGTCTTCACCTTCCCATCGATACTTTTCATGTGTTCCCACTCGTAGTAGTAGGAAGCCGGGATGATGCATCTATGGGACATCCATGCATCTTTAAAGGTCGGTTTGATACCGGCTGTCTCAACCCGCGCATTGAAGAGAGTCCTTTTATTATCTTTTGCAAGAAATCCCCACTGCATTGGAAAAGCACTTCTCTGACCTTTGGAATTTGGAGCTATGACCGGTACGATATCAGTAGGGCGGACTTCACCATTGGTGATCAATGGTCTCGCGTGTGTATCTATAAATTTCTGGGTAAGCAGGGATCTTGACACGAATGCAGTTATGTCAGCTAATTCGGGAAGATCTTTCTCCAAAGCGTATCGTGTGCACATGGTATCTCCTCATGATGGTATAGAAGAAATTCCTTACTATAGGATTCTATTAAGGGAATTCTACTATAGGCTCAAATTCATGGTTTGTGTATATATCTTCGATTTCTGTCTCAGTCCGTATGAGTTCTTCACTAAATCCCTTAAGAGCATCAAAAGGACTGAAGATCTTTGCTCGTCTTCCCAGATCCATGGGAGGATGTTTTAAGGTAAAACTGTCTGTTTTGTTATGTACCGGCTTCCCTTTCTCATAGACATGCTTGTATCGGAAGGATAGAGTCGGAATAATGCTATCTTCATCAGCCATAGTAGTTCTCCGTTTATATTAGCACTTTGTTTAAATAAGAATAAACCCATAAGTTTATTTTTTATGTCCACCAATCTGGTTATTTCTTTCGATGGTAGTAGCACCTTCGAGAAGGTTCATACCTTTCAGCATGGCGTTGGCACCATATTTTGTTCGGACATCCAGCAGTGCGGCATGTAATTTACGTTCCTTATCCTCAGATTCATAATCTGTGAAGAGATCCATCTGATACATACCTTTATCATCGACTACATCACAGGCACAGACACCAAGTCTCCGCAGAAGTATCCTGTGGTCACTCTTTTTTGCGACATCATCCATGATCTTTCCAATAACAAGTTTTGAAGTATTGGTCGCGGTTCTTAAATTTACA
>DGVW01000007.1 GCA_002396005.1 Oribacterium sp. UBA4274 | reverse complement strand
GTTCCAATGCTATCTTCGTTGACGCGGATGGCAGGCTTGTAGTTCCTAAGTCACCGTCTATCCTTCCTTCCATCACAAGACGTTCAATCGTTTATATCGCAGAGCATTATCTGCATCTTACAGTTGATGAGAGACCTGTTAAGTTTGAGGAGATTAAGGGCTTCAAGGAGTGTGGTCTCTGCGGAACAGCTGCAGTTATCTCACCTGTCGGTCGTATCGTTAACGGTGCGGATGAGATCCTTCTTCCTTCAGGAATGGAGAAGGCCGGCGAGGTTATCGGCGAGCTTTACAACACCATCACAGGTATCCAGAGCGGTAAGATCGAAGCACCTGAGGGCTGGATCCATCACGTTTGCTGATTTTAACATTGTGTTTAACGGGTCTGTCGCGTTGCGGCAGGCCTGTTTTTATGCCATAATGCTGTCATATCAAAATAGATACACAGGTGCACAAATGCTAAAAAAAAATATTATTGATGAAGCAGACAAAAACCAGCTTGAACTGTATATACATATCCCTTTTTGCGCTAAGAAGTGCAATTACTGCGATTTTCTGTCCTTCCCGATGGGAGAGCAGGAACACAGGGATTATGTTGAAAAGCTTTGCCGGGAGATAGAACTTACATCGGAAAACATTGCCCCTGAGCGGGAGATTTCAACCATTTTCATAGGCGGAGGTACTCCATCCCTTATAGATCCGAGGCTTATAGTCAGGATTCTGAAAACCATAAGACAGCATTATCATGTCAGAGATGATGCTGAGATAACCATCGAGTGCAATCCTGCCTCAACTATTACCGACAAGTTTGCTTACTATAAAAATGCAGGGGTCAACAGGCTGTCCATAGGTCTTCAGTCCGCAGATAACCGGGAGCTTAAGACATTGGGACGTATACATATCTATGAGGATTTTCTCAAGTCCTATCAGAACGCAAGACTGGAGGGCTTCGGCAATATAAATATTGACCTCATGAATGATATCCCGGGGCAGACAGAAAGGTCCTGGCAGGATACATTAAAACATGTTTTGATGCTTAGGCCTGAACATGTTTCCATTTACAATCTCATAGTTGAAGATGGGACTCCTTTCGGAGAAATGTATGAGGATGGAAGACTTGTTCTTCCGGAGGAGGATACAGCTTCCGGCATAGATGGCATTACCAAAACACTTACCGAAAAGTATGGATATCAGCGCTATGAGGTATCCAATTATGCTAAGCCCGGGTTTGAATGCAGACATAATTACGGATACTGGTCGAATGTAAACTATCTTGGCTTCGGAATCGGTGCGGCTTCGTACTTCGGAAACTCTCGATATAGCAACATAAGAGATTTCAGAAAGTATCTGGAACTTGATTTTGATGAAGACATGAAGAGGGGTTGGGCGGAGCTTCATACCGATGTACAGGTACTAAGCAAAAACGATCAGATGGAGGAGTTCATGTTCCTTGGCCTCAGACGCATAGAGGGCATATCAGAAACTGAGTTTAAAGTAAGGTTTCAGGTTGATATAATGAGTGTATTCGGACGACAGTTGGAGCAGTACGTAAATCAGGAACTTTTAGTACACGATGGTTACCGTTTCAGGTTTTCTCCCCATGGTATGGATGTGTCCAATGTTATCCTGAGTGATTTTTTACTGGATTGATTTTTGTGAAGGTGATGATATGGCAAAAAAAACGGGAAGAAATACTAAACAGAAGATAGTTTCTGCGGCATGGAAGTTGTTCTATGAGCAGGGATATGATGATACAACCGTAGATGATATCGTTTTTGAGTCAGGTACCTCCAAGGGCTCTTTCTACCATTATTTTGAGGGAAAGGATGCACTTTTAGGTTCTCTCAATATCCTTTTTGACGAGAAATATGAAGAACTTGAAAAGGTGATTGATCCCGATATGGATGCCATAGAAAAGCTTGTGTATATGAATCATGAACTATTCGAGATGATTGATTCATCTGTCTCCATCGATCTTCTGGCGAGACTGTTTTCTTCTCAGCTCATAACTCACGGAGAGAAGCATTTGCTGGACAGAAAACGCGCGTACTTTAAACTCATCAAGAGCACTGTAAAACGTGGTCAGGAAAAGGGCGAGATAAGAGATGATATCAGTTCGAGCCAGATGGTTAATGACTATGCTATGTTTGAGCGTGCGCTTCTTTATGACTGGTGTCTTTCTGACGGAGAGTATTCATTGGTTAAAAATGCAGAGAGACTGGTGCCGATGTTTCTGAAAGCATACAGGAATGAAATATAAATATGTTGTACAAAATAACAAATAATTATGTCACATATTATAGAACATTAAATAGTCTATAATAAATGCACGCAATCAAAGGGATAATCGGATAATTTGCAAATATAGTACAGACTATAGTCTATAATCGGTTCTGTATTTTGGTCTATTGAAAGTTGTGATATAGTACAAAACAATAGAAGAAAAGGAATCGATTACCTTTAGGAATTGAGATTTGTGGCAGGATGATTGCTTTGAACGCAGCAATCTGTTTTATGCAGAGGCTTCAGTGGACAGTCACAGATCGGTGAGAGATTCCAAAAGAAAGGGGAAAAGTATGACCAGCGAAAGTTTGTACGTATTACTTGTCATCATTGTATATCTTGCAGTAACTGTTTTTATCGGTGTTTATTACGGCAGAAAGGGTAGTTCATCAGATACCACCAATTTCTATCTCGGAGGCAGAGGACTGAATCCGGTCGTAACTGCCATGAGTGCGGAAGCGTCTGACATGAGTTCGTATCTTCTTATGGGACTTCCGGGACTTGCATATCTTGCAGGTGTAGCTGAGGTAAGCTGGACAGTTATAGGTCTTGCGGCAGGAACCTATCTCAATTTCCTGTTTGTGGCCAAGAGACTTCGTGTTTATTCTGAGACTATAGGAGCCAATACAGTTCCTGAGTTCTTTTCAAAGAGGTATGATGATAAAAAGCATACATTGTCTTGTCTTGCAGCAGTGATGATTCTGATATTCTTCATCCCATACACAGCATCCGGCTTTAAGGCGGTTGGGACTCTTTTTAACAGTCTTTTCGGATGGGATTATCATCTTGCCATGGTGCTTGGAGCTATGGTTATCATTGGCTATACGGTAACCGGTGGTTTTATGGCTGTTTCAACAACTGACCTTATTCAGTCGGTTGTAATGTCTATAGCACTCTGCATCATCATAGTATTTGGAATTTCACAGGCCGGTGGAGTTGGAACTATCATTCACAATGCCAAGGAGCTTCCGGGATATCTCAATCTTACACAGGGCTATAATGCAGCTACAGGTACGGCCTCATCTTTTGGTATACTTTCCATAATTTCAACACTTGCCTGGGGACTCGGATACTTCGGTATGCCTCATATCCTTCTCAGATTTATGGCTATACGTAATCCTGAAGAGATCAAGATTTCAAGACGTATCGCTTCGATATGGGCACTTCTTTCTATGGCAGTTGCTGTTCTCATCGGAATCATTGGTTACAGCGTTTCTGTTTCAGGAGCTATTCCATTCCTTACAACAAGTTCAGCTTCCGAGACTATCATAATCAGTCTTTCAAATCTGATGAGTAAGAACGGAATTCTGTTCTCTATCGTAGCAGGTGTTATTATGGCAGGTATTCTTGCGGCTACCATGTCAACAGCAGATTCACAGCTTCTTGCTGCATCCAGCAGTATGTCAGAGGATCTTCTCAAGGATTTCCTTCATATCAAGATGGATGATAAAACTTCCATGTATGTAGCAAGGGGAACAGTTGTAGCGATTGCAATCATTGCGGTATTACTTGCATGGGATCCTACAAGCAGTGTTTTCAGAGTAGTATCCTTCGCATGGGCAGGCTTTGGTGCAGCTTTCGGACCGGTTATGCTTCTTGCTCTTTTCTGGAAAAAGAGTACGAGAGGCGGCGCAACTGCAGGTATGTTCGCAGGTGGTGCAATGGTATTTATCTGGAAATATCTCGTAGCACCAATGGGCGGAGCATTTGCAATCTATGAACTCCTTCCTGCATTTGTTGTTGCTCTTTTAGTCAATGTTGTTGTTTCTTTAGTGACATTTGCTCCATCAAGAGAGGTTCAGGATACCTTTGATAGAGTTGCCGCCAAGTGCAGAGCTTCAAGTGCAGAGAGCATTCAGTATGTAGATGGCATGGAAACAGAGACTACAGTAGCTTCAAGAAGATGAAAGATTATAGTTTTAGACAATTAAAATAATACTGATTTCTAAGCCGGTACCTGAGAAAACTCGGGTGCCGGCTTTTTTTAGCAAGTCAGGGACTGTCGGGATATATGTATTCAGCCTGAGTTGCATGATTGTCGGGAAATTATTATAATTCTTGTATTTCATGTGTGGAGAAAAATATGGCGTACGGTAAAAATGACAATAATAATGAATATTTGAAGCTGGGAGACGATCTAAAAAGCGGTGACTTCAAACCATATTATCTTTTGTATGGTGAGGAGGAATATCTGAAGCTTTCTTATAAGAAGGCTTTCAGGAAAGCCTTCGGAGGAGAGGAAGGTATGGCATATACCTTTTTTGATGGTGCTCCGGATGTGGATGAACTGATTGATATTCTGAACACAATTCCATTTACCTTCGGGGATAATGCAGGAAGACTGGTTATAGTCAGTGACAGTCAGTGGTTTAAAAAGACACCGCCTGAAAAGATAGTGAAATACCTTGAAGACATTGAGCATTATCCGGAAACGGCTCATCTTATGTTTATTGAAAGCACCGCAGATAAGCGTAACAAACTCTATAAAATCATGCAAAAAAACGGGTTTGCGTGCGAGATGGGAGCACAGGATCAAGCACAGCTCAGCCGTTGGGCTGCAAGGTATCTGACAAGTGCGGGAAAGAAGATCAGAAGTTCGACTATGGAACTTATACTCTCAAAGACCGGTACCAGTATGGACAATATTGCATCAGAGCTTGAGAAGCTTATCGCCTATACGGGAGAGAGGGAGATAATAGAGGATGAAGATGTGGAGATGATCTGTTCGCAAAATATAGAGGACAGGGTTTTTGATATGATCACAGAGATGAGTCTGGGAAACACAGAAAAGGCCCTCAAGTATTATGGCGATCTTTTGACTCTGCAGGAATCACCGATGAAGATATTGAGTCTTATGAGAAGGAATTTCAATCAGCTTCTTTTGACTAAGGAGTCTGTCACAAGAGGGCTTTCCGGTCAGGAAGCGGCCAAATTCGTCAATGTTTCTCCGTGGATACTCGGAAAGCTTCAGAATCAGGCAAAGCATTATACACTTGAAAGCATAGAAGAGTATATCAGCAGGGCTTTGGATTATGATGAGGCGATAAAAAGCGGAAATATGTCAGATCGAATGGCGGTTGAACTGTTATTGACAGTTTAAAATATAGTTTTATGAGGAGAGTGAAATTCTCCATATATTGTGGCTGGAAGTGATATTTCATCCATTATATATGAATAATTATTATAGGTGGAAGGGGTATGCCTGACCGGTGGTTATAAAAAAATAAGTTGACCAATTTCGAAATCTGTATTATGGTCTAAAAGTGGCTTAAAATCGTGGGTATGTAGCAATCTGATTTTCCGTAAGACGCCATAAAGGCAGAATGGAGTATATATGAAATTGGCAGAGTGTAAAACTCTTGCGGCAGTTGTAGCGACTACCGTCATCGTTTCAACTTCTGCATTAGCAGCTGAAACAATTGGAACAACCGGAACATATGATGCATCAGCAGCGCTTATAGCTGCGGAGCAGGTGCGGCAGAATGTTGCAGAGCCTATGGGTATGGGCACAGGCGAGGATGCTGTAAAGGCTGACTACGTAATGACAGAGTCCTCTGATGAGAGTCTTGATGCAGAGATGCAGTCGGAATTGTATGCGGAGCAGCTGCTTCTGCAGCACAACGCTCAGTTGGCTGCAGCTGCAAAGGCGCAGGCAGCGGCTCAGGCTGTGACCAAGGTCGGTGATGTTGTTACAGAAGAGTCTACACATTATATCAAAGGTGCTCATGTTGGCAATTTCAAGCTTACCGGATATTATGGATCAGGTGTGACCTATTCAGGAGTGTATCCTAAAGCCAATCACACCATTGCAGCGGACTTGAGTATACTGCCTATGGGCACAAAGGTATTTATAAACAATACGGTTTACACTGTGGAAGATATAGGAAGTGCTGTCAGGGGCAATCTTATCGATGTTTACTATAACACAAGAGCTGAAGCGGCAGGCGTCACCGACAGGGGATGGCAGTTTGCAGACGTTTATATAGCGGTTCCTGTGTGAGAAAGCTGCTTGCGGATTTTGGAATCTACAGATAAATTAAAGTGAAAGAATTTTATATATGATTTTTTAAAGGCGAATGTTCGGCCACATAAGTTGTGGCAGGAACATTCGCTTTTGGTTTCATTACATGGTGATATTACAGGAGTCATTCTTTTGGATTTCTGAGTATATAGCTTAACATCTCGATGAACGCAAACATGATGGTGTGCTGGTTCAGTGATGGGACAGAAGGCCCTGTTGAAGGCAGGATGGCGTAATGATGGAAGCCGAGATTCTTGAGTTTGTTTCCGTTACAGGTTATGAGCCAGAATCTATCAGTAAGTTCTGAAATATCAGTTACTATATTTTGATAGCTTTTTATATCATGCATAACACTAAAGACAATTACAGTAGTATCCTTTGTGATGATTTTTTCGAGATTCTCATAAGTTAAGGTGTCAGATGCGGTGATGCAGGGGATGCCGATGTTGGTAAGAGTGGTGAACATCTTTTCAGCAACAGTTTTGTTTCTGTACCTGCCTAACGCGATTATTTTGTCGGAATCTTTTATATGGTCTGCCAATTTATGTAAAGCTTCATCACATTCTCCGGGGATAGATAAGATGGCTTCGGAGAGCGAGTTGGCTATCTGCATGAGAGGGTCAGCTGACTGATGGCCTTTGTTTTTTTGACTGAGGTTTAACTCAAGGTCATATTTGAAATCCTTATAGCCGTTGTAACCCAGTCTTTTGCAGAAACGCAGCATTGCTGAAGTCGAAACATCGGCAAAGCCTGCCACCTGTGTGATAGTGTAGGTCTGAACAAGCTGCGGTTTTTTTGAAAGCACATTGTAGATTTTTTTCTCGCTTGCAGTATAGAAATCCTTAATATGATCCATTTTATCCAATATATTCATTTTACTGCCCCACTATTTATAAACAAAAACTAAAACTGATAATAATATAACAAAAAAGTATTGCAAATGCTACAGACCGATGATAATATTCTCAATATATCAAGGCTAAATATGACAAATTTGTCATAAATGAGAGGATGAATAGTATGAAAAAAGATAATTTAGGAAAGAAAGTTACGTCTGTAGTTGTAGCAGGTGCTATGGCCGCAACAGCATTGGCAGGATGCTCTTCGAAGGCTCCTGTTGAGACAAAGACAGAGACTGCGGCTGCAAGTGCAGAAACAACGGCTGCACAGGAGTCTTCAGCTGAAGGCGTTTCGGGAACCTTTGAAGGAACCGGCGTAGGACAGGGCGGAGAGAGTAATCCTGTCAAAGTTACATTGACACTTGAAAACAGCAAGATAGTAGATGTTGCTATCGTTGGTGATGGGGAGACTCCCGGTATCGGAAGTAAGGCAATTGAGGAATTCCCTGACAGGATGATAAAAGGCAATACAGTTCAGGTGGACGCTATCTCAGGAGCAACCATCACATCTAAGGCTATTGTGGCGGCAGCAACTGCTGCACTTGCAGAGGCAGGACTGAAGCCTGAGGACCTTGAGGCCGGAGAGGTTGAAGCTGCTTTGGAGCCTGCAGAGGATATGTCCATTGACACAGATATAGTTGTAGTAGGTATGGGCGGCGCAGGTATGACAGCAGCCATTACAGCGGCGGATGCAGGAAAGAAGGTAGTTATCCTTGAGTCACAGGCTATGGGCGGTGGAAACACTGTTCGTTCAACCGGAGGCCTCAATGCTGCAGGTACGGAGTACCAGAATAAGAATGAGTTCACAGAGGGCGATGGTGTTGAGAAGACTCTCAAGACAGCGGCTGAAAAGTGGGCTGATAATGAGACTATCACTAAGCTTGCTGCAACAGTTCAGCAACAGTGGGATGCTTATCAGGCTTCTCCTGAAGGATATTTCGATTCACCTGAACTTATGGCTCTCGATACCATCATCGGCGGACATGGTATCAACGATCCTGAGCTTGTTGATACACTTACAAAGAATTCAGCAGGTGCTATCACATGGCTTAAGGAGCATGATGCAGAGCTTCCGTCTGTTGGTGCTGCCGGAGGAGCTTCAGTTAAGCGTATCCACAGGCCTGTAGATGCAGAAGGCAAGACACTTGCAGTTGGTGCATTCATAGTTCCTGCTCTTACAAAGAACGTAGAGGACAGAGACGGTATCGAAGTTTATTACAATACAACAGCTAACAAGATCATCATGGAAGACGGCAAGGCAGTTGGTATCATCGCAGAAGGTGAGTCCGGAAACGAAATTACGGTAAATGCCAAGGCTGTAGTTCTTGCAACAGGTGGTTTCGGCGCAAATGCAGAGATGGTTGAAGAGCTCAGACCTGATCTCAAAGGCTTCTGCTCAACCAATGCTGACGGTATCCGCGGTCAGGGTATCACAATGGCAACAGCTGATGATGTTAATGCTGACGTAGTTGATCTTGATCAGATTCAGATCCATCCTACAGTTCATGTTGATGAGGACGGCAATGCTCATCTCATTACAGAGGGCGTTCGCGGTGACGGTGCTATCCTTGTAAACAATGAAGGCAAGCGTTTCTATGATGAAGTTTCAACAAGAGATAAGGTTTCTGCAGCTGAGATTGAGCAGACAAATGGTACTGCATGGCTTATTCTCGATCAGAAGATGATTGATGGCTCAAAGGTATATCAGGGTTACCTTGATTCCGGCTATGGCTATAAGGGTGAGACCTATGAGGAGCTTGCAGAGGCTATCGGAATTCCTGCGGATGTCTTTAAGGAGACAATGGAAGGCTGGGCTAAGATCTGGGCTGATAAGGAGGATCCGGAGTTTGGACGTACATCATTCTCAAATGAGAACGACCTTGCAACAGCACCTTACTATGCAATCCTTGTAACTCCGGGCATCCATCACACAATGGGTGGTCTTAAGATCAATTCTCGAACAGAAGTTATCAACAAGTCGGGCGAAGTTATCCCTGGACTTTTCGCAGCCGGTGAGGTTACCGGAGGTGTACACGGCGGTAACAGACTTGGTGGTACTGCAGTTACGGATATCATCGTATATGGTGAGATTGCAGGTAACAGCGCAGTAGATTATATAGGGTAAGGAATTCAGTCCGCTAAGGACTTTCCAAAGTTTCGGGAACAGCATCCGGTTTGATCCGGGTGCTGTTTCTTTTTATGGTATTCAAAGCTTAGTCGGATTTGCAAAACTTATTCAGAGGGTATCTGTTTTATAGGAATGTTTCTGAATTCATGCTTATTTCACAATTCCTTTTTCCAAATTCCTTGACATAAAATAGCAAGGCGAGTATTATAACTATCAGATGTTAGCACTCCAATATTTTGAGTGCTAACAGATAAATACAAAGGAGGCGGACAGATGGAGCTGGATCAGCGTAAGATTGTTATCCTTACCACGATTATCAAAAATTATCTTGAGACCGGCGAACCGGTTGGCTCGAGAACTATCAGCAAGTATTCAGGACTTAATCTTAGTTCTGCCACCATTAGAAATGAGATGAGCGATCTTGAGGAGATGGGGTTCATAGTACAGCCGCATACCTCGGCGGGACGTATCCCGAGTGATAAGGGTTACAGGTTTTATGTCGATCAGCTTATGGAGAAACATCATAAGGAAATAGATGACGTAAAGACTGAGATGTTTGAAAAGGTTGACCGGTTGGAGACTACCTTACAGACACTGGTCAAAAATCTCGCTCAGAACACCAATTATGCAGCGGTGGTTACCGGACCATCTATCAGAACGAACAAGATCAAGTTTATACAGACTTCACTTGTTGATTCAAGAAGATTGCTTCTTGTTGTCATGATGCAGGGCAATATAGTAAAGACTTCATCAGTCGTTCTCGACGGTTCGGAGGAACTTGATTTCAACAGAGTTCTGAGCATTAATATGCTGCTCAATGATGAACTGAACGGACTCAGTGTTACAGAGATCACCGAGGGACGCCTGGCACAGCTTCTTGCACGAACCAGTTACAAGGAAACTATCAGAGCCATAGTGAACAGCATAGTCAATATGCTTGACATCAATCTGGGAGATACTCAGATATATACATCCGGAGCGACCAATATCTTCAAGTATCCGGAACTTACAGAGGCTGACAATGCTTCCAAACTGATAAGTGCATTTGAAACCAAGGATGAACTTGCACAGCTTGTCAAAGGAAGTCAGGAGGATGGCACAGACAAGAAGCCTATTCAGGTGTATATCGGTGAGGAATCACCGCTTCAGAATATGGCGGACTGTTCAGTGGTCACTGCCAATTATGAACTTGGCAACGGACTGAAGGGCACCATAGGTGTTATAGGACCTAAGCGTATGGATTACGAGAAGGTACTGGAGATACTTAGTAAGCTGCAGAGTGAGATGGATCAGGCATTTCGGTAGCAGCTATCATATATAAAGTTCACAGGAGAACTTAAGACAGGAGGTTATCTTGAAAGACGAAGAATTAAAGAAGTCTTCAGAAGAACAGGGTACAGAAGAAACAACAGCAGGTGAGACACAGGAAACTGAAGCAAAGCCTGCAGAGAACGAAGCCGAGAGTGAGGCTGCCGATGCAGAAAAGACAGAAGAGTCACAGACATCAGATGAGGCTTCTGAGGGAACAGAGGAAGCTGAGACTATAGACATCAAAACAGCAAAGCTCAAGGAAAAATATGAAGCAGAGATTGCTGACTGGAAGGATAAGTACACAAGACTTTATGCAGAGTTTGATAACTTCCGTAAGCGTACAGAGAAGGAAAAGATACAGAATTTTGACTTCGGTGCCAGGGATGTTATAGAGAAACTTCTTCCGGTAGTAGATAACTTTGAGAGAGCACTCGGAACTGTTGAAGAGGAGGATGCAGAGGATGCATTTACAAAAGGCATTCAGGGCATCTATAAGCAGATTCAGAAGATGTTCGAGGATCTTCAGGTCAAGGCCATCAAGGCCGAGGGAGAGAAGTTTGACCCTAATCTGCACAATGCAGTAATGCAGGTTGCAAGTGAAGAGTACGAATCAGGAGTAGTAGCTCAGGAACTTCAAAAGGGATATAAATTCCATGATACAGTTCTTAGACACAGCATGGTTGCTGTAGCAGAGTAATTGTTAATTATAGATTTAATCATTTTTCAGAATAAAAACGGAGGAAAATAAAATGAGTAAGATTATAGGTATTGACCTTGGTACTACAAATAGCTGCGTAGCAGTCATGGAAGGTGGAAAGCCTACCGTTATAGCAAATGCAGAAGGTGCTAGAACAACTCCTTCAGTTGTAGCTTTTACTAAGAATGGTGAGAGACTTGTAGGTGAACCTGCTAAGCGTCAGGCTGTTACAA
>DGVW01000118.1 GCA_002396005.1 Oribacterium sp. UBA4274 | reverse complement strand
TGTGCTCAGATATGGATAAGATGGAAGCAAATCTTGATGATCCTTACATCCTTATCACAGATAAGAAGATCTCAAACATCCAGGATATCCTGCCTGTACTCGAGAACATCGTAAAGATGGGCGCTAAGCTCCTCATCATCGCAGAGGATATCGAGGGCGAGGCTCTTACAACACTTATCGTTAACAAGTTAAGAGGAACATTCAACGTAGTTGCTGTCAAGGCTCCTGGTTATGGTGACAGACGTAAGGAGATGCTTCAGGATATCGCTATCCTTACAGGTGGTCAGGTTATCTCAGCTGATCTCGGCCTTGAGCTTAAGGATACAACTATGGAGCAGCTTGGTCGTGCTAAGTCTGTTAAGGTATCTAAGGAGAAGACAACAATCGTTGATGGTGAAGGCGAGAAGGCTGATATTGAGTCTCGTATCGCTGAGATCAAGCAGCAGATTTCTACAACAACATCTGATTTCGACAGAGAGAAGCTTCAGGAGAGACTTGCTAAGCTTGCAGGTGGTGTAGCTGTTATCAGAGTTGGTGCTGCAACAGAGACAGAGATGAAGGAAGCTAAGCTTCGTATGGAGGATGCTCTCAACGCTACTCGTGCAGCAGTTGAAGAGGGCGTTATCGCAGGCGGCGGATCAGCTTACATTCATGCTCAGAAGTCTGTTGAGAAGGTTGTTGATGAGCTTGAGGGAGATGAGAAGACAGGTGCAAGAATTGTTCTTAAGGCACTTGAGGCTCCTCTTTATACAATCGCTTCAAACGCTGGTCTTGAAGGCGCAGTTATCGTAAACAATGTTAAGGATACAGCTGACGGACAGGGCTTCGATGCTCTCCACGAGACATATGTAGATATGCTTGAGGCCGGAATCCTTGATCCTGCCAAGGTTACAAGAACAGCACTTCTTAATGCCGCATCAGTAGCATCAACACTCCTCACAACAGAGGCAGTAGTTGCCGATATTAAAGAGCCGGCTCCTGCAGCAATGCCAAACCCTGGCATGGGCGGAATGATGTAAGTGATAAAGCCCAGTGTCAAGCGGCGAAGTGACCGTCAAGCTTGCTTGGAAGGATTGCATCTAACCTTTAAATTTAATATAATGAAGCTCGAGTCGTGGAGAAGCGACCCGGGCTTTTTTATATCTCAGGAGCTATTTGCATTTTGGCTGCCGGCTGAACTGTTACCATGATTTGATTCAAAAACGGGTGATACTTGCCCGAAAGGCGTTGGAGGTTTTATATGGATGAATATGTAGAGCATATGGTCAAAAGGAAGGATCCATATTATTGGAAGATAGCATTTATAGCAGCCATTGTATTGACTGTGATTTCTTTGTTTCTTGCGCTTCAGTATGCTTTTGCGCTTTTGCTTCTTCTTGCCATGATGGCAGTGGTCTACGTGATATGGCTGTTTTCAAATGTTGAGTATGAATATACCTATTTTTCCGGAAGCTTTGAACTTGATGAAGTTCTGAACAAGACCCGCCGCAGAAAGCTGGTAGATACCAACAGTGAAGAGCTTGTACTTTTTGCACCGAAGAATTCCGATGTTGCAAAGACTGAAATCGGTAATGCCAAAATTCTCGACTATTCAGGTATGGGACCGGAAGATAAGAAGTATGCGTACATATATGTCAGAAACGGAAATAAGGTATGTATGTATATCGAAGGAACAGAGGAACTGCTGAAGCAGATTCGGAGAAATACCCCACAAAAGTATAAAGCTTATTAACTTCCCAGCCTCAATCATTATAAAGAGCGAATGCTGGAATGTAACGTCCTCCATTTTTTTGTCTTAAGTATAGAGTTTTCAAGGTACATCACACCTTTTGGGTGTGGAAAGTTAATAAGACTACAGAATGAAGCTCACATTAGTGGGCTTTATTTATATTGTTAAAGAGGTTAAATTTATGTGTTTAAGGAGGGTGACGTATGAAAACCAGGGAAGAGGCATTAGCATTTGGCCTGACATTTGAATCTACGTATCAGGAAGCTCCTTTTCACAATTCAAATTGGCAGCTGATCAGAGTTACTCCAAGTAAGAAGGCATTTTTGTGGACATATGAAAAGGATGGACATATTTGTCTTAATTTGAAGTGTGACCCTGAGTGGCGCAATTTCTGGAGAAGTGTTTATAAGTCTGTAGTACCGGCATATCATCAAAACAAAGATCATTGGATTACTGTGATTTTGGATGGTTCTATCCCTGACGAAGAAATCAAAAGAATGATAGCAGAAAGCTATGAACTAGTGACAGACAGTCCAACCAAACGTATATATGAGGCTGTCAAAAGGATTCCAAAGGGAAAAGTGGCAACTTACTCACAGGTAGCCGCCATGGCAGGGAATCCAAAGATGTGCCGGGCAGTAGGAAATGCTTTACACAAGAATCCGGATTTTGAGAATATTCCATGCTACAGAGTTGTAAACTCTAAAGGAGAGCTGGCCGGTGAATATGCTTTTGGCGGGGCATGGGCTCAGAAGGAACTTCTGGAAGCAGATGGGATAGAAGTTATTGATGGCAAGGTTAATCTGGCAAAATATGCGGTTAAGATAAATAAGGAAACAATATGAAGTTCACTTTAGTGGGCTTTATTTTATTGTTGAAACGGGTAGAATTTTTGTATTATGCAAACTGGCAGTTTATAGAGGCAATCAGGATATCAGCCAGCTTTTGCTGTGTAAGGCCTGCTTCTTTTCTTAATTTAATAAGTCGGTCAGGTATCATTGGCTCTCCGGGAATTCTCAAATGTAAAAAAATTTGCTGTCTGAAGTAAATATAATTCAGAATTTAAAAAAATTGGGTAAAGTTGACAAATAGAATATTAAAGAATAATATTTAGATAAATAGTCCACTTTGCTTATTCTTACTATTACTTTTTGTTATCACAGTGAATCAATGGATATTCAAGTCAGGCCTGCTTCTTTTTCAGATCAGGAGGTATCATGAAAATCTATCTTTCTTTCAAAAATCAGATTAAATATTTCATGCTGCTTTCACCAATGGTCTGTTTATTCTCAGAGTTTGTGTCAGGAAACATGGCCTAGGATTGATTGTGAGTTGTATTTTTAGGTAAATATGGATACATGATCGTGAAACAATTAATTGAATATAGTCTGTCATTTTTATTTCAGATTCAGGGGGGGGAGAATGAATAGTTTTTATTGGAAGAAGTCGTGTAAAGCGATAGTGGTTTTGACCTTTGTAGTGTCTACTTTATCTGCGATTCCGACATTGGCATACAGTGTTGTAGGCAGAGGCTATTTCACGGAGAGTGAATCAACATACAATGCAGTACAGAAAACTGCAGAAGGTCTTCCTGCAGTTTCATATAGCACTTCCGGCAGACCTTCGGGAGTGATAAAAGAGTTTAAGAGTGGAAACTGGATGTATGACGAAAAAGGATGGTGGTATAAATACCAGGACGGGAGTTATCCGAGGAATGGCATCTATCAGCTTGACGATAAGATCTGCTTCTTTGATGCAGAAGGTTATGCTCAATCCGGTATAGTCCAGTATGGGGAGAACCACTATTATTTTTCACCTGAAGATCTTCTGTTAAGAACCGGTTGGGTCGAGAATGGCGGCAGATGGTATTATTTTTCGACTGACAATGGAGCAATGCTTACAGGTTGGCAGAAAATAGGAGGCAACTGGTATTTCCTCGGAGCAGACGGTTCAATGCAGACCGGCTGGGTAGATCACAATGGTACACAATATTATCTTGATGCCTCAGGAATCATGGCTTCCGACAGCTGGATAG
>DGVW01000076.1 GCA_002396005.1 Oribacterium sp. UBA4274 | reverse complement strand
GAGTAATCAGAGGCTTATAGCCTCAGAGCAAACCACCCGTTTTACGGGTGGTTGTGATTTACGGTACAGTCGGTATATTTTAATGCTTATCAGTCAATTGCAGGTTAATAAGCACATTAAAGTGTTCTATAATGGCAAAATAGATGTTTCTGCAAATATGATAGCACTTTTGTGATATCATATAGTATTGCTATGTCAAAGGTTAGATCTGCATCTGTATGTCAGAGATAAACGGCGAAAAAAGGCGTTTATAGAGGAGGAAGTTAATATGAGAAGGCCGATTATTGGGATATCAACGAGCATCATTATTGATGATGGCGGTATGTTTCCGGGGTATCACAGATCATATGTAAATAGAGATTATATCAGGAGTGTATCTGCAGCGGGAGGGGTACCGGTGATGCTGCCAATGTCAGATGATAAAGAGGCAGTGGAGACAGCTCTATATCTATGTGACGGACTTATACTTTCGGGTGGTCAGGATGTTTATCCGCTCAATTATGGTCAGGAGCCGCATCGTGCCTTGAAGCAGGTATGCCCTGAACGGGACAGCTTTGATTATGAGCTCTATAGACTGGCAAGAGAAAAAGATATGCCGGTGTTTGGGATATGCAGAGGTTCTCAGATCATAGCGACTGCTGAGGGAGGTTCTCTTTATCAGGATCTCAGTGAGATGGAAGGTGCGCTCAAGCATAATCAGGGACATACACCGGACATGCCAAGCCATCATATTAACATTACAGAGGGAACCAGGATTCACAAGATATTTGGTGAAAAACGTATTGCGGTAAATTCGTTTCACCATCAGATAATTAAAAATCCCGGAGATAACATGATCGTGGCCGCAAGAGCCGATGACGGTGCGATAGAGGCTATCGAGCACAAGAAAGCCAAGTATGTGGTTGCTGTGCAGTGGCATCCGGAGATGATGCATGCGAGTGATGAGCATATGCTTAATCTGTTCAAGGCATTAGTTGATGTATGCAGATAAAATTTGGTATAAATGTTGCCTTTTTGGAACAATGACTTATAGGTAAAGGTGATACAGATGCAGTTAACTGTTCTTGGACTTATGGATCTGGTAGGCACTATTGCATTTGCAATATCAGGTGCATTTCTTGGAGTGAAAAAGAATATGGATATCTTTGGTATCAACATTCTTGCTATAACGACAGCCTGCGGCGGCGGTATTCTAAGGGATATCGTTATAGGGGATATACCGCCAAGAGCTTTTCAAAATCCGTTTTATGTTGGTGTAGCATGTCTGATTGCCAATGGGATGTTCATCTGGCTTTCTCTGCATAGACATATTCCCAGAAGGATGGTGAGCGTATATGATGTCATGGTATTCTGGTTCGATACATTGGGGCTTGCAGCATTCACAGCCGACGGACTGTGGATAGGAATTGAAGCGGGGTACAGCAGCAATGTTTTCCTGATAGTGTTTCTGGGATTTATAACAGGCGTAGGGGGAGGAGTTCTGCGCGATATAATGGCAAATCAGATGCCGGATATACTCCGAAAGCATATTTATGCTGTTGCATCAATTGCCGGTGCGATAGTGATGGTCCTGTTTTATGTGTATACGAAATCACAGAAGATTTCTATCGTTTCCGGGGTTCTCACTATCATAGTCCTACGGTATATGGCAGCCAGATATGAGTGGAATCTGCCGAAGGTGATTTGATGAGATATGGTGCATGATTGATGATTTTGATGAACCGTTTTGAGAGAACCGTATTCTTTCAAAACAGTTCATTTTGTGCTCCGCTGGAAAACTTAGATTTAGTTTGAATCAGAATAGAGGTTCGACATATACGTATACCAAATTAAAGCTTTGTTTTGACATGTATGTATAACAATTGATATCATGTACATGGTTATGTGGTTTATAACCGTTTTATCATTTATAAAAGATTGATTGTCGTATTAACAACGACATTTAGTGGAGGTAATAAAATGAATGATTCTGTTAACAAATGGATTGATGCACATCTTGATGAGTACATCGAGGATTTGAAAAATTTTGTGTCTATTAATTCTGTTCAGGGCTCATATGAGCAGGGCAAGCCATTTGGTGATGGTCCTTTTGACGCTCTTAACTTTGCCATCGATCTAGCAGCTAAGTATGGTTTTGCCATCAACAATTACCAAGGGTATGTCGGAACCGCAGATTTAGATCCTTCCCTTCCGAGAAGCCTTGATATGCTGGCACACTGTGATGTAGTTCCTGCAGGTGAAGGATGGACAGTTACAGAACCATTTAAACCGGTTGTAAAGGATGGAAGGATATATGGCAGAGGTACTTCTGATGATAAAGGACCACTTCTCTGCGCAATGTATGCTATGCGTGCCATAAAGGAGTGCGGTGTGCCTCTCAAGAAGGGTGTTCGTCTCATCATGGGTTCTGATGAGGAGACCGGTTCTACAGATATTGCAAAGTATTATGCAGTTGAGCCTGAAGCTGAGATGACATTTTCGCCTGATGCAGAGTTTCCTCTTATAAATATAGAAAAGGGACAGTTCAGAGCTGAGATCGCCAAGACATTTGAAGAGTCCACGGCACTTCCGAGACTTGTTTCTCTTGAGGCAGGCGTTGCTCTCAATGCAGTACCACAGAAAGCAGTTATCAGACTTGAAGGATTTGATATGACTCTTGCTGAGGAGCCGATGAATCTTGTCTCAAAGGAGTGTGGAGTTTCATGTGAGCAGACAGGAGTACAGGAAATCACCATCACAGGCGTTTCTGCACATGCCTCTACACCTGAGCTTGGTAAGAATGCCGGCCTTGCTGCTATGATGCTGGTTTCAAAGCTTCCGCTTGCTCCGTGTGAGCAGCTTGATGTCATAGGCAAAATCCTTAAGCTGTTTCCGTACGGTGTTACAGATGGTCAGGGACTGGGCATCAAAATGTGCGATGAGGAGTCACATGACCTTACCTGCACACTTGACCTCTATCATGTGACAACCAAAGAGGTGAGTGTTCAGTTTGATAGCCGTACGCCTGTTATGGCAACAAAAGAGAACTGTGAGGATGTGGCCGCTGCAAATGTTTCTGCATTGGGCCTTGATTTCATATCAAAGGGAATGGTGCCTCCACACAGAGTACCGGGAAATTCTCCGTTTGTTAAGACGCTTCTTAATGCTTATGAGACTGTAACTGGTCTCAAGGGGGAGGCTGTCGCTATCGGTGGCGGAACATATGTACATGAGTTAAAGAACGGAGTTGCTTTTGGTGCTGTTATGCCGGGTATCGATACTCGTATGCATGGTGCTGATGAGTTCTTTGAACTTGATAACATTGTTACTGCGACAAAGGTTTACGCAGAGGCTATCATTGAGCTCTGTTCGTGATGATAAAGTGATATGCAAGTGAGTTAGTAAAAAGTGCCGGGATTAAAATCTCGGCACTTTTTGTAAAGTGGAATACGGCAGCTTGCGACGGTAACTTAGGACAGAAATCAGAAATTGAAAAACTTTTCAAAATCAGTTGACAAATGAAGGCAAATCCTGTATCTTATGTAGGTCGAGCGGAGGTGCTGAAATTGGCAGACAGGCAAGACTAAGGATCTTGTGTCCGGTAGGACGTGTGGGTTCAAGTCCCATCCTCCGCAGTATAAGTTGAGCATCAGGTTGTTGAAACCTGGTGCTTTTTTCTTTTGCACGATGTTAGAGAGGGATTTATTTCATTTGTATTTTATAGGTTTCCGGACGCGAACAAGGAAAATGCGTGAAATCTCGCTCAGCGAGACACTTTTTTGGCTTGCACCAAAAAAATAATAATTGTTGTTGACAAATGAAGGCAAATCCTGTATCTTAAGTAAGTCGAGCGGAGGTGCTGAAATTGGCAGACAGGCAAGACTAAGGATCTTGTGTCCGGTAGGACGTGTGGGTTCAAGTCCCATCCTCCGCAGTATAGGTTGAGCATCAGGTTATTGAAACCTGGTGCTTTTTCTTTTTGCGAAATATGTTTCTGTAACTGTCACATCATATAACATCACATGCATATATAATATAATGATGTGAGTGTCAAAAGCATTTGCCACTCACTTATGATGCGCAGCACGCACACATTCGTGTGCAATGTGCTGCTGAACACTCATAACTCCCGTCCTTTTGCTGTGCAAAACGACTACGTTATTCGTGTTCGGGCGGGTCATAAAGTCTCAAATCAACGTGCAAGCACGTGATTTGGTACTTTTGACCCTTACATCATATAATCCCTACATGCCTTATGATTTGCTTAGACTTGTTTTGAAAGGGCTTTGTTATACCCCGATGTTCATTTGATGGAATTTCTGCTATAGCCTCAATTTATAATAGATTATCATTTTTATGTAATTGATTAAATGTATTCAGTGTACTAAAATTCTAGTCATACTGAATATTCTGTATTTTGGAGGAACTAATGGCAAAGGGTGATAATATCATCCGATTGGTTAACATGGGCAAGACATTCCATACCAGTTCAGGGGATGTGGTGGCACTTGATGATATCAATCTGGATATAAAGGAGGGTTCTGTACAGGGAATCATAGGACTTTCCGGAGCAGGAAAATCAACACTTGTAAGGTGTATCAATTATCTTGAGGTACCTACCAGTGGTAAGGTTATATTTGAAGGTAAATCACTGGGTGATCTCTCTGACAAGGAAGTTCGTAAAGCAAGAAGAAATATGGGTATGATCTTCCAGCAGTTTAACCTTTTGGATCAGAGAAACCTGCTCGATAATGTAACATTTCCACTTGAGATTGCAGGTACAGACAGGAAGAAATCCAGAGAAAGAGCGTTGGAACTGCTCAGGCTGGTTGGACTTGAAGACAGAGTTAAAAACTATCCTGCGCAGTTGTCCGGCGGACAGAAGCAAAGGGTTGCAATCGCAAGGGCGCTTGCGACCAATCCTAAAGTACTTCTGTGTGATGAAGCGACATCTGCACTTGATCCTAAAACTACGGCACAGATTCTTGACCTTCTTAAAAAGATCAATAAAGAGATGGATGTTACGGTCATCGTCATTACCCATCAGATGTCTGTCATTGAAGCAATATGTGATTCTGTAGCGATTATCGATCACAGTCATATAGCAGAGAGCGGGCCTGTGTCTGAAGTATTCAACAATCCAAAATCTGAGATTGGAAAAAGACTCATCCTTGGCGATGGTAATGCAGATTATGTGAGACCTGTTGTATTTGGAGAGGCGGACAATCGACGGATACGTATCGTGTTTGACGGACACTCAGCTCATCAGCCTATAATTTCAGACATGGTTCTGAGCTGTAAGGTACCCGTAAACATACTTTTTGCCAATACCAAGGAGGTTGAAGGGCGGGCAGTCGGCCAGATGGTGGTTGAACTGTCAGATAATCCTGATGAGGCAGAGAAGATTGTGCATTACCTGAGAACTAATGCTATCAAGTTTGAGGAGGTGAACTGATGGATGCTTCGTCAATTTCCATGTATTTAAAGGAGACTTGGTCAACCATATATATGACTCTTATCTCCAGTGCAATTTCATATATTATAGGGATACCTCTGGGAGTTATCCTTGTAGTCACAGACAAGGATGGGATAGCACCATGTAACCCCGTACATACAGTACTGGGCGTTATCATTAATATATTCCGTTCGATACCTTTCCTCATTCTTTTGGTTATGGTACTTCCGCTTACGAAACTCATAGTAGGCACAACACTTGGACCTAAGGCTATTATTCCACCGCTTATCATAGCGTCAGCTCCTTATATTGGACGTATGGTCGAGTCTTCCTTAAAGGAAGTGAGTGCAGGTGTTATAGAAGCTGCCAAATCAATGGGAGCCAGCAACTGGCAGATCATCACAAAGGTTCTTATACCAGAAGCAAAACCAAGTCTTCTTGTGGGAGCTGCAATCTGTATTACGACTATACTTAGCTATTCTGCCATGGCTGGCTTTGTAGGAGGCGGTGGACTTGGTGCTATAGCACTCAATTATGGGTACTATCGTTACCAGACAGATATCATGATGATCGCAGTGGTTGTACTGGTTGTTCTTGTTCAGATCATTCAGGAGTTCTGGATGCAGCTTTCCAGATCAACGGACAAGAGAGTGAGAAACTGATTTTTGCGATGACGGTTCTGTTGAAGATATTTCCGAGACGTGTATCGCTGATTTCGAGTGAGGCATTGAGATCATGGCGGAGGAGAAAGATACAGTACCAAAGGTTATCGTATAAAATAAGGTAACATGCCGGATGAAATCCGGTGAGGCTTAGGTGACTAATGAGAACTTGATGGAAATATCATGCTTATTGGTACCTGAAGATTATAGTGTTTTGCAGAGCTTGACATTTAAGAATACATTGTCGTGACTTGGTTTCTGCAGGGATTGCGATATAGGTTGATCAATATGTCAAAGGATGCAGAATACATAAAAGGAGGAGAATTATGAAGAAAAATTTCACAGTAGTACTTGCAGCAGTACTTGCAGCAGCTTCACTTGCGGCTTGTGGTTCATCCAAGGCACCTGAAACAACTGCTGCAGCAGAGACAACAGCAAAAGCTACAGAGGCAGCAGAAGAAACAAAGGCAGCTGAAGAGAGCACAGAAGCTGCAGCAGAGAGCGAAGCGGCAGAGAATCAGGCAGCTTCTCAGATTGAGCCATTGGCAGAATCTGTAGACATTAAGATCGGTGCAACACCAAGCCCACATGCAGAAATACTTGAGGCTGTTAAGGATGATCTTGCAGCAGCAGGCATCAATGTTGAAGTAGTAGTTTATAATGATTATGTTCAGCCGAACCTTGCAGTAGATCAGGGCGAACTTCAGGCAAACTACTTCCAGCATCAGCCATACCTTGATGATTTTAATGCTGAGAACAACACTCACGTTACATCTGTAGGCGCTATCCACTATGAGCCATTCGGAATCTACGCCGGAAAGTCTTCAGATCTTTCAGCAGTTGCAGATGGTGCTCAAATTGCCGTTCCTAATGATACAACTAACGAAGCTCGTGCATTACAGCTCCTCCAGGCTAATGGCATCATCACACTTAAGGATGGTGTAGGCCTCACAGCTACAAAGCAGGATATCGTTGAGAATCCTCATAATGTTGAGATCCTCGAGGTTGAGGCTGCTCAGATTCCTAGATCAGTTGAGTCAGTTGATTTTGCCTGCATGAACGGTAACTATGCTATCGATGCCGGATTCAAACCATCAGATGCCCTTGCTCAGGAGGACCCTGACTCAGAGGCAGCACAGACTTATGCCAATATTATCGCTGTATCAGAGGCAGATGCTGATTCAGAATGGGCCAAGAAGCTTGTAGAGGTTCTTCAGTCAGATAAGGTGGCAGAGTATATTAACAGCACTTATGAAGGCGGAGTAATCCCTACAAAGTAAGCTTTAACCGGTATGTGTCAAAATGATGCTTTAAAGCTGATTTAGTGTAAAAACCATATATTTCAGATAATAATACTATATATAGTACAAGATATAGGGTATAATTCCCCGCGGGACTTCCTGCGGGGAATTTTTGTGGACAAAATCAAAAATCAAGATGGCAATTTTTACAAAACAGTACATATTCTTTATGTCAGCTATAAAGTCGCGTAATTGCTAGACTTAAATATGGTTTAGTCACGTAAAATCGTTGGCTGCAACAGAAACCGAAAAATGTCTATTTTCTACTTTTTTTACAAAAAAATGACATTTTCATATTTCGTGTTTCATTTCTCCGTAAATAGTAGTATATTGGAGATACACACAAGATATAGCGGTCTTGGATAAAAAGAAAACAATATTTGGTAAATGAAGTAAAAAAGAAAATAAAAACTTTTTTACCTATATATTTTCAAAATTTTAAAATTATTAGATTTTATTACAAGAGATTTCAAATCGATGTGGGTGGACTTCGGTTTGAAGATTTTCTGCGGTATGACGTTTTTAAAAGGGGGAGCAGAGATGGAGTTAGTAAAAGAAGAAGTTAAGCAGAATGTTATCAAGCGTAACGGAAAAGAAGTTCAGTTCGATCTTTCCAAGATATCAAATGCTATACGCAAAGCAAACAACGAAGTTGAGCCGATCTATCAGATGAACGAATATCAGATCATGGGAGTTGCGGACAATGTTGCCAACAAGTGCGCAAAGCTCAATCGTGCAGTAAGCGTTGAAGAGATTCAGGATATGGTTGAAACCGGTATCATGGAGATGCGCGGTTATGAAGTAGCTCAGAAGTATGTACGTTACCGTTACAAGAGAGAAATCGCACGTAAGTCTAACACTACAGATGACGATATCCTTTCACTCATTGATCAGTCAAACGAGGAGTTGAAGCAGGAGAACTCAAACAAGAATCCGGTTATCAACTCTACACAGCGTGATTATATGGCCGGAGAGGTTTCCAAGGATCTTACAAGACGTCTCCTCCTTCCTGAGGATATAGTCAAGGCTCACGAGGAAGGCGTTATACATTTCCATGATTCTGATTATTTCGCACAGAAAGAACATAACTGTGATCTGGTAAATCTTGAAGACATGCTCATGAACGGAACTGTTATTTCTCAGACTATGATCGAGAAGCCGCACAGTTTCTATACAGCTTGTAATATTACAACTCAGATTATCGCTCAGGTTGCATCAAATCAGTATGGTGGTCAGTCATTTACACTTTCACATCTTGCTCCGTTTGTTGACATTTCCCGTCAGAAGATCAGAAGTCAGGTGATTGAGGAGAATGATGAGGCAGGAGTTACTATGACTCCGGAGCAGATCAGCAAGGTTGTTGAGAAGCGTCTTCACGAGGAAGTGACACGAGGCGTTCAGACTATACAGTATCAGCTTATAACCCTTATGACATGTAATGGTCAGGCTCCGTTCGTAACTATGTTCATGTATCTTGATGAGGTACCTGAGGGACAGACAAGAGATGATCTTGCTATGGTTATCGAGGAAGTTCTCAAGCAGAGGATGAAGGGTGTTAAGAACGAGAAGGGTGTATGGATCACACCTGCGTTCCCTAAGATCATCTATACGCTTGATGAGGACAATATCTATCCTCAGTCAAAGTACTATTATCTGACAGAGCTTGCTGCCAAGTGTACAGCCAAGAGAATGGTTCCGGATTATATTTCTGCCAAGAAGATGCGTGAGTATAAGGGTGATGTTTATCCATGTATGGGATGCAGATCATTCCTCACACCTGACAATGAGAGCCTTGATGAAGGCCTTTGCGATGCAGGCAACAAGTCAAACAGCAAGACATATACTGAAGGAAAGCACAAGTATTATGGACGTTTTAACCAGGGTGTTGTTACCATCAATCTTGTTGATGTAGCATGTTCTTCTCATGGAGATATGGACGAGTTCTGGAAGATTTTTGATGAGAGACTGGAGCTCTGCCACAAAGCATTGAGACTTCGTCATGAAAGACTTCTCGGAACTGTTTCGGATGTTGCACCTATTCTCTGGCAGTATGGCGCTCTTGCAAGACTTGAGAAGGGTGAGAAGATTGACAAACTTCTGTACGGAAACTATTCTACAATCTCACTTGGATATTCAGGTCTTTATGAGATGTGCGTTCGCATGACAGGAAAGTCACACACAGACCCTGAGGCAAAGCCATTTGCACTTAAGGTCATGCAGCATATGAACGACAAGTGTGCAGAGTGGAGAAAGGCCGAGAATATAAGCTACTCACTCTATGGAACACCGATGGAGTCGACAACCTATAAGTTCGCCAAGATGCTTCAGAAGAGGTTCGGAATCATCAAGGGAGTTACAGACCATAACTACGTAACAAACTCATATCATGTCAATGTTCGTGAGAAAATCGATGCATTTACAAAGTTAAAGTTCGAGGCCGATTTCCAGAAGCTTTCACCGGGAGGAGCAATCTCTTATGTAGAGGTTCCTAACATGCAGAACAACATTCCTGCTGTTCTCAGTGTTATTAAGTTTATATATGACAATATCATGTATGCTGAGCTCAACACTAAGTCAGACTACTGTGAATGTTGCGGTTATGACGGTGAAATCAAGATCGTAGAAGATGATATGGGTAAGCTTGTATGGGAGTGCCCGAATTGTGGAAACCGTGATCAGAGCAAGATGTCTGTAGCACGTAGAACATGTGGATATATCGGAACACAGTATTGGAATCAGGGACGTACACAGGAGATCAGGGACAGAGTACTTCACCTGTGATTCTGAAAAGGATTTAAAGCGTTACCCTAAACCAAAAAAATAATTAGAAAAAATGTTTTAACCCCCAAAACTCACCCCACAGGGCACTGCTTATATATTGAGCAGTGCCCTGTTTTATAGCAATAAAACGCTGTAATGTTTAAGATAGATAATGTTTTCTTTAAAAGTGATTGCGTAACCTTATATTAAACCTTTATAATTAAATGGTTGTTTTAATATAATGAATGATCTTTGAAAAAAATAATATTTAGGAATGCGAGATTAAAATGAAGATAGGATTTTCGGAAATTATCATTATTTTTGTTGTGGCGCTTATCGTAATAGGACCAGATAAGCTTCCGGCCTATGCCAAAAAGCTTGGGGAGGCGCTTAGAGAGTTCCGTAATGTATCAAACGACCTGACAAAGGATCTGAAAGAAACAGTCATTGAACCGCTGGAAGAGGCTCAAAAACCTATAAAAGAAGCCATTCAGCCTATGACAGAGGTGACTAATGACATCAAAAAGAACATAGATGATGTCAGGAAGTCAGTCAATGATATTGGAAAACCAACTATTGAGAAATCGGAAACTACAAAAAACGTGGACGCATCAGCAGATAACATAGCAGCTGATAATCTCAATCAGAACGAGACATCACCGGAGGAAACGGTAAAGCCTGTTTCGGAGACTGTATCACAGACAGAGTCAGAAAATATGGATCATTCGGAGACTTTGGAAATGGATAAGTCGGATTCGGAAGACAAAAACACGGATGAAACAGTTATAGACAAGACTGCAGCAGAAAACAAGTTTGAAACAGTAGGTCATTACAGAGTATGACTATTATTTTTGACACTGCTAAAGCACACATCCGTGTGCAAAGTACATAAATATATTAATTAGATATATCAAAGGAGAAAAATATGAGAATAGGAACACAGGAATTACTTATCGTACTTGCAATTGTAGTCATAGTATTTGGACCAACACAGCTGCCAAAGCTTACAAAGATGTTTGGTAAGTCCATAAAGAGCTTCAGAGAGGGAGTTAATGAAGCAGAAGATGATTCAAAAGACAGCAAAGTAAGTGAGACAAAGGCAGCAGAGGATGAGAAAAAGGACTGATAGAGTCGGTACAGAAAAAAATGTGAAAAGAACCACAGACAAAGCTGAGGATAAGGTTAGGATGAAAACTTCCGCCAAAAAAGCAGAAGGTGATGGAGAGATGAGTCTCAGTGGGCATCTCACAGAGTTAAGAAACCGAATCATCGTGATCATAGTTGTACTTGTGATTGCTATGATAGTGGGGCTGCATTTTGCGCAGGATATCATAACTGTGTTACTCAATATAGGAAGAGACAGGGGATATCAGTTTGTTTATATAGCACCGCAGGAGATGTTGATACAATACTTCTCGCTGTCAATCATCTTTGCATGCCTCATAGGTTTGCCGCTGATATTTTATGAGGCATATGCTTTTATGAGTCCGGGACTTAAGCATACAGAAAAGATTTTTACGTTGCTTACACTTATCTTCGGAATAGTCTTTGGGTTTTTGGGAATTCTTTTTGCTTATAAGATACTTATCCCGTTCATGCTCTATTTTCTCTTGGATATGAGCAGCGGAGTAGGTGTCACGGCATCTATCAGTGTGGGAAATTACATATCGTTTCTTATGACCATATTTATCATCTTTGCGGTGATTTTTGAATTCCCTGTGGTTTCTGTGTTGCTTACACAGCTTGGAATCATCAAGGTTCAGTGGATGCGTAAGGCACGTAAGATAATGATAGTTGTTATCTTCTTTATGGCAGCGGTTGTGACTCCACCGGATATAGTATCGCAGATTATGGTGGCACTGCCGATGCTGCTTCTGTATGAACTCAGTATCATATTGTGTACAGTTTTCGGAGTATTCCGAAGGAAAGAGAAAATGAAAATCGCTGAAGATGAAGCTTCAGCGGAAACATAGGCCTGAATCAAGGGGACATCAAAGGATAGGTGTATCCTGCTCCGGGAGATATAGTTATGAATTACGCAGAAATAAAGTTTTTTGATATAGCAAATGGTCCGGGAGTAAGGCTCAGTCTGTTTGTTTCCGGCTGTACACATGAGTGTCCGGGGTGCTTCAATCAGATAGCCTGGCCGTTTGATTATGGTGATGAGTTTACGAGGGATATAGAGGACAAGATATTGGATGAACTTGGTGACTCCGCATATCAGGGGATGACAATTCTCGGTGGTGAGCCATTCGAGCCGCAGAATCAAAAAGGGCTTATATCACTGGTCAAGAGATTTAAGGAGAGATTTCCCGAAAAGGATTTGTGGATTTTTTCCGGATATCTTTTTGATAAAGATATGTTGGGATGGATGGCGGAAGAACTTCCTGAAACTATGGAGATACTTAAGAGAACCGATGTTATAGTTGATGGTGAGTTTAAACTGGCTCTTAAGGATATAACTCTCCTATATAAAGGTTCCTCCAATCAGAGAACTATAGATGTACAGAAATCCCTCAAGGCAGGTGAAGTCATACAGTGGGACCCGGGAGAAAGTACAACTGTATCAAGTACAGCTCATCTATGATATTTATCATCATGAGTGAGTCCTCAACATCGTGGATTCAAAATAAGACTTCAAAGTCATGAAAAAACATATTGGTCATTAGGAAAACATATACGTGACAGACTGTGTAAGGACATTGTTTCGGCAATGTCCTTTTTGAATACAATCCTGTGCTGATTACAAAAATATATTTTTATTTAATCCCATACTTAAGAAAATTAGTTACATGCCGATAAGATTAATAGGTGATTTTAGAATTTCCATGTTTTTGCATGGAAAAATTTGTTCATACAAGGCAGGAGGCAGTATGAGTAAACTAGTGAAAAACAGTGGATCGAACAGCAATAAGAAATTTGTCAGTCTTGCTGTGCGCATTCCGACTATTGTAGCAAGTGCGGTGTTTGCGGTTATTTTGATTATTTCAATAGCTTTTGGGGTTATGACATTTAGAAATACCAATAGCATGGCACAGAATCAGATCAGCAATGTGGCAAGACAGAATGTCATAACTGTTCAGAAGTATATGAACGGTATGAATATTTATGCTGATGCATTGGGCAGCAGTATCCTGAATTACAGATCATTGGGACGCGAGGCAGGGGAGACTGCGATTATTAATGCCCTCACACAAGCAGTAGAGTCAGGTAAGATTTTTTCTGCTTATTTTGCGTTTGAGCCTAACGGACTGTTTGAAGGTACACCGGATGGCTTATCCTACTATGTATATCCAAGTGGGACAGGTACAGCGACAGATATCCTGAATGACTATAAGGATTACAGTACAGCAGACTACTATGCACCGACAAAGACAAAGCTTATGACGCATATTACAGCGCCATATGCTTATGATCTTACAGACGGTACAACAGTTTATCTCATAACATTAAGTACGCCTATTATCGACAATGGTAAGTTCATCGGTGTTGCTAACTGTGACATGCTGGCGGATACTTTAAGTGAGCTGTCATACTCTGATGGCGATTATGAGAGTGCTTATCTTACATTAACCGATGCATCCAACATATTTATAACCAATATCAGAAAGCCGGACCTTGCCGGACAGACAGAGGATGATTACGCTGACATCACAAGTCGTGTACTTTCTGGTGAAAGCGTGATAAGAACAGCAAAGGATCGTATTGATGGATCAACGTCCTTCTTCGTTCATTCTCCTATAATCCTTGAGGAGTCTGATCTCCAGTGGATGCTTACTGAGATTGTGCATAAAAATGAAGTATATGCACCTATATACAGTTCGCTTTTTATAGTGGGAATTATAGGAATTGTGGGAATAGTAGTCCTCGGACTTATTTCAGCAAGGATACTTCGTTCATCTTTAAAACCAATTCAGAATCTTATGACAATGGCAGAAAATGTTGGAAATTTCGATCTGCATTCACAGAATGACAGTTTCCATTATGCTAATGATGAGTTGGGACAATTGGCGTCGATCTTTATGAAGATGTCCAATAACCTGCAGGAAATCATCACAGATGTCGGAAACGTGCTTGCCAAGATGGCAGATGGCGATTTTACAGTTACAAGCTCATGCCCGGACAAATATGTTGGTGATATGCACAGTACACTTGATTCAATTAACCAGATCAGGCGGACTCTTGGCAATTCTCTGAAAGAAATCAATGAATCTGCAACAAAGGTGGCATCCAATGCTTCTCAGATTTCCGACGGATCACAGGCATTGGCACAGGGTGCTACGGAACAGGCAGGCTCTGTACAAGAGTTGAGTGCTACGATCAGTACGGTAAATGGAGATGTCAAGAACAATGCTGAGTACGCGGAGCGTGCAAGTGATATAGCATTACGCACAAAAGATGCTATCAAGGTCAGCAATGAAGAAATGCATAAGCTTACCGATTCTATGGATGCTATCGAGGAAGCCTCTAACAAGATTCAGGATGTCATAAGCATCATCGATAATATTGCATTCCAGACCAATATCCTTTCACTTAATGCAGCAATAGAAGCTGCAAGAGCCGGTCAGGCAGGTAAAGGATTTGCAGTAGTTGCTGATGAAGTTGGAAACCTTGCCAAGAGAAGCCAGGAAGCAGCACAGAGTACCAGTGATCTCATCCAGATGGTAACTGATGCTGTAAGTAAAGGAAAAGATATCACGGATGAAACGGCTGAGGCGCTTCAGAAAGTTTCCGGTTTTGCAGATGAAACCAATAATATGATCAAACAGATTTCTGAAGCTTCAACGCAACAGGCTGATTCACTTGAGCAGATTAGCATCGGAATCAATCAGATATCTCAGGTTGTACAACAGAACTCATCAACCTCAGAACAGAGTGCAGCTGCAAGTATCGAGCTGTCTAATGAAGCAAACAGACTGCATGATCTGGTAGCTCCATTCAAGCTGCCATAATCTGTTGATCAATCACAGCTGTCATATTCTTCTAAATGTTTAAGCCATGATTTTTCATCTTGGTAGGAGGCAGTATGGAAAAATCATCAAGTTCGGGAGTCGCAGGTAATAAGCGTTATGTGAGCATCGCGACACGCATCCCGATCATAATAGCCATATCAGTGGCGATAGTAGTAACGATTATAAGTATAGTATTTGGATTCATGACATTCGGCAGTGCGGATGAAATGACCACAAATCAGATAAAGAATGTAGCCAATCAGAATATTTCTACGGTTCAGGAATATATGGAAGGCATGGAGATCTACGCTGAAGCTTTGGGCGCCAGTATCCTGAATTTCAAGCCATTGGGACAGGAAAAGGGAGAAGATGCGATTATAGCATCACTTAAGCATGCTGTAGAATCAGGAGAGATTTTTTCTGGGTACTTTGCATTTGAACCTGATGCACTTTTTGCTAACACCCCAAAGGGGTTGTCCTATTATGTATATCCTAGTGGAGCTGAACTGGGCGTTGATGTGCTTAACAATTATGATGAGTACAAGAGCGGCGATTATTATGCACCTACAAAAGAGAAGCTCATGCCACATATCACTGATCCTTTTGATTATACGCTGACAACAGGGGAGACGGTGACGCTCATTACTTTAAGTACACCGATCGTAGAAAAAGGCAAGTTCATCGGAGTAGCCAATTGTTCTATGCTCCTGGAAACATTGTCAAAACTGAATTTTACAAATGGTGGTTACAAGACAGCTCACCTTGCGATATATGACGATAGAGGTATTTATATTTCAAATACAGGTGATCCGTCGACTGTGGGTAAATCCTCTGATATGGATACGGCAGTTTTGCAGGACATTATCGGTGGAAATCAAGCAGTTAAAAAGGAGAAAGACAAAGTAAACGGGGCAGCATCTTTTGTTGTATACAAACCTATAACCTTAGAGGGAACTGATCTTCAGTGGATGATTACCGACACTGTTCATTTAAGCGAAGTTCGCAAGGCTATATATGGTTCGCTTATGATTGTTGCACTGATCGGTCTTATCGGCACAGTTGTTTTGGGACTTATTGCAAGCCAGGTTGTAAGACTGGCACTTGCGCCGGTTAAGCCTCTCATGGAAATGGCAGAGGATGTCAGCAACTTCAACTTAAGCGGAAATAAATCAGAACAGAATTATCCAAATGATGAGCTTGGTCAATTGGCTTCGATCTTTAATAAAATGTCAGCTAATCTTCAGCAGATTATTGCAGATGTGGGGCGAGTTCTTTCTGAAATGGCAGACGGAGACTTTACAGTAACAAGCTCATGCCCGGATAAGTATGTCGGTGATATGAGAAGTACGCTTGAGTCCATCAATCAGATCAGGCAGACTCTCGGAGCATCGCTGATGGAAATCAATGAATCTGCTACAAAGGTGGCACAGAATTCCTCACAGATTTCCGATGGGTCACAGGCCCTTGCACAGGGCGCAACTGAGCAGGCCGGATCGGTTCAGGAGCTGAGTGCTACTATCAGCACAGTCAATGAAGATGTCAAGAGAAATGCTGATAATGCTGAACGGGCAAGCAACTTTGCACTGGAGACCAAAGAAGCGATAGCGGTAAGTAATTCAGAGATGCGTAAGCTGACGGAGTCCATGGATGCTATTGAGGAAGCCTCCAATAAGATCCAGGATGTCATCAGCATTATCGATAATATCGCATTCCAGACTAACATCTTGTCTCTGAATGCAGCTATCGAGGCAGCCAGAGCAGGTCAGGCCGGTAAGGGCTTTGCAGTAGTTGCAGATGAGGTAGGAAATCTTGCAAAGAGAAGTCAGGAGGCAGCGCAAAGCACAAGTGATCTCATTCAGATGGTTACAGAAGCTGTAAACAAGGGAAAAGGAATAACTGATGATACAGCCGCAGCCCTTGAAAAGGTTTCAGGCTATGCAGATGAGACTAACAAGATGATCAGTCAGATATCCGATGCATCTACTAAACAGGCTGATTCGCTTGAGCAGATAAGTATCGGTATCAACCAGATATCCGAGGTTGTACAGCAGAACTCATCAACCTCCGAAGAAAGCGCGGCAGCAAGTATCGAACTTGCTGATGAAGCTAATAATCTGCATGATCTGGTAGCACCATATAAGCTTTCATAAATTAGGATAAATCTTTTTATAATTGGAATTTTCTGTATTAGGTTATGATCTGATATAACTCTGATTGATATAAGGCCTGATACAGAGAATTCCTTTTTTGTTGCTCTTACCAATAACTATAGATTAAAATCAAACTATATAGTTGAAACACAATATGTGGTATAATGCAGTGAGCACAGAGCGTGCATCTTCTATTGAAAGCTGCTTTCCCTATACAGGCAGTATGTTACATGTGCTTTAACAGGGGAAGCTTCATGGATGATGACATAACGGAGGTTTTTATATATGATGACAATCAGACAGATCAAGACATTTGCAAAACGACAGTTGAAGGGCAATCTTTTGGCTGCTATCGGAGCTATGATTCTTTCGTTTATATGTTCCTTACTATGGGTCACAGCACTTGTGGCAGCTGTGATGTTTGGTGTGGTAGGACCGCTTTCCGGACATGTTATCATGGACGCTATAAGTTATGATCCTAGGATGAGACTTATGTTTTTTGCAGGCACCGGCATAGTTATCGCTGCACTTTTGTTTATTGGCCTCTATCTTTATTTCGGGCTCATGCTTGGAAGCCAGATGCTGTACATAAACATCGCCAAAGGAAAGCGGGTAAGTGCCTTTGATATATTCAAGGGATTTTCCAATGGTGCTCACTTGAGACATTATTTTGGAGTCATTCTTATCCTGTATTTTATCGAGCTCATAATTATGATACCGGAAACCTATATAGGCATCAGGTATGGTTTCAGCTCCAGAGACTATAACATCACAAGCTATATCACAAGCTTTTTAGTATTTATTGTTATGATGTTTTTGTGTATGTCAGGATATGCTTCTGCGGATCATCCGGATATGAAAGCTGCAAAAGCTATAGCAGTTTCCGCACATCTTATGAGAAATCGTAAGATGAAGATGTTAGGATTTGCACTGAGCTTTATAGGTTGGTTCCTGTTAGGCATATGCACGGGAGGACTTTTGTTCTTCTGGGTGATACCATATTTCAATACTGCTTACACTATTTTCTATCTGAGTGCCTACGGTCAGGATTATCAGAGCAGGATTCAGGATGCGGATTACAAAGAGGCATCACCTAAGGACACATATGTCAGAGGTGATGCGAGACCTGAGGGTGAAGCTGCAGATGCTTCAGTATCAGGTATCGGTAGTGAAAGGACAGACGATGCAAATGTCAGTGACAATGAAACGCCTTGCAATGAGGAATCTCGCAAGAGCTTTGAAGAAGTAAGGAGTCAGTATACTGATATTAAGACGGAAGCACCTAAAGAAAGCATTGAGGAAAAAGAATTAAAGAAGAGTTACAAAACTGAGGAAGATGCATTTGCAGCATATGAGCAGTGGAAGAGGGATCATGGAATCACGATTGAAAATCAGGATCCGTTCCATAACCCAAATGAGAATAGCAGCAATAACGTGGTGAATAACGATAATATGGAGGGGGAAGTATGAAGTGTCCATTTTGTAATGCAGAAGATACAAGAGTTATCGATTCAAGACCGGCTGACGACAATACAGCCATAAGACGGCGCAGACAGTGTGAGATCTGCGGCAAGAGATTTACAACTTACGAAAAGCTGGAAACCATGCCGATGATGGTTATAAAAAAGGATCAGAGCCGTGTGCCGTATGATCGTTCCAAAATTGAAGCCGGTATCGTAAGAAGCTGCCACAAGCGCCCGGTTTCCACAACAGAGATAAGTAAGGTTGTGGATGAAATCGAGAATGAGATTTTTTCCAGGGGAGATCGTGAGATACCGACATCGGAGATTGGAGAGCTTGTTATGGACAAGCTTAAGTCTCTTGATCAGGTTGCATATGTAAGATTTGCATCTGTTTACAGAGAGTTCAAGGATGTTAATACATTTGTGGATGAAATCGGCAAGCTGCTTAAAAATCAGAAAAGCGGAGACTGACAGAGAAGATGCATAGAGTGAAGGTTATAGTTCCAATTACAGGAAAAGACGAGGATTCGATAAAAAAAGAGGTGAGGGTAATCTCCGGAACGGATGTTGATGTAGTAGAGTGGAGATTTGATCTCACCGAAATGGCAGCAGGATTGTCATCAGATGTAAAGCCGGTGGATACTGTGGTGAAAAGTTTATGTGAAAAGGTGCGGGATATACTTAAACTTCTTAAGGAAAGTATGCACGGCAAGGAGATACTTTTTACTATAAGAACTAAAAAGCAGGGGGGAGAGTTTCCGAATCAGCCTGAGCTCTACGAGATGATAGTAGGCGAAGCGGTAAAAAGCGGTTATGTCGATTATGTAGATATCGAAGATACCACAGAGCAGAACGCTTCAGAGAGGATTATAGGGTTTGCCCGAAAAAACAAGGTCAGAACTATTGCCTCCTTCCATGATTTTGATGCTACTCCGGAAGGCAGTGAGATCATAAGAAAGTTTGAGAAACTTAGGGACATGGGCGCTGATATCATCAAGACTGCATATATGCCGGTTAAGCCTGTTGATGTGGCGGCACTTCTCTATGCTACAGCAAGATTCAAGGAAGAGGATCAGGGAAGGCATGAGCTGATAACCATGTCTATGGGAGATCTCGGCAGAGTCAGTCGTGTGAGCGGTGCCGTATTCGGATCGGATTATACATTTGCCGCAGTTGGTGAAACCAGTGCACCTGGGCAGATGCCTATAGCCACAGTCAGAGAAATCATGAAAGCTTTGGATATGGAGTCAACAGAAGGTGGAAATTCCGGTAATCTCTATCTCATCGGGTTCATGGCATCAGGCAAATCAACAGTTTCTGCAAAGCTTAGTGAACGTACGGGTAAACCGGTCTTTGAGATGGATCAGTATATAGTTGACAAGATGGGCATGAGCATTGCTGAAATCTTTGAGAAGTTCGGAGAAGACAGATTCAGAGAGATAGAGACAGAGACACTTTCGGAAATAAGACCTGACAGCGGAGCTATCATATCGACAGGCGGCGGTGCACCTATGAGAGCAGACAATAGAAAAGCTATGCATGAGCAGGGGAAAGTGTTCTATCTTTCGGTAAGACCGGAAACTGTTATAAAGAGATTGTCAGTCAATCAGACAGAGAGACCTGTTCTCGCAGGTCATGTTGATATAAACTATGTTACAGATCTGCTGGGAAAGAGAGACCCGATATATCGCAAGGCTGCTGATGTGATCCTTGAGACGGATGATATGACAGTGGATGAAATATGTGATGAGATCATAAGAAACATCGAGAGCTGTTCCTGAACATGAAAAAGAAGATGCAGGTGATTATAAGATGCCGGCTTATGAAGTCAGTCAGTTGGTCGAAATAATCTATATACGTTTTTAGGGGAAGGTGTATATAGTGGACAGAACCGGTATCATACATTGGGTAAATAAAATGAAATATCAGGTGGTCAGGATGACCATCATTACTTTAGGTGTGACTGTTTTTACGGTTACACCTCTTTTTGCATCCGAAAATAAAAATGTCAAACGTGTATTTAACGGAACGGCTCAAATGACAGTTGCTGAGCTTAAAAATCTTCAGGCAGAGAAAAAGGAAGCCGGAGCTGACAAAGATGATGGAGAAGTTAAGAGATATCTTAGCGGAGAGGTCACGTATTTTGACAAGAAAGCTAAGATGAATCAGCAAAGGGCTGATGCGGGGCAGACCTTGCAGATAGACCCGGAAGACACATTGACAAAAGAACAGGAAGAAGAGGTACTTGATACCACAGAAATAGAACGATATGTAAAAACAAACTATTCTGTACTTCAGCAGTTTACTAATGAAAGTGAGTATACAACAAAAGCAAGACAGGCGGTTATCAGCTATGCCATGCAGTTCATAGGAAACCCGTATGTCTGGGGCGGTACATCCCTTACCAACGGTGCAGATTGTTCTGGCTTTGTACAGGAAATCTTCAGACATTTCGGAATAGTTACAGGAAGAACCTCCAGAGACCAGTATGCCAACTGCGTCTATCTGAAAGGCAAAGAAGTAATGCCGGGGGACCTGATATTCTACGCAGATGAAACAGGATACATAAACCACGTTGCTATCTATGCAGGAAACTACATGATAGTACATGCTGCCAACAGAAAAGCCGGAATCAAAGTCAATCGTTACGACTATAAACAGCCGTACGCATACGGAAGATTCATCGCGAATTAGTACAGCGTTCTAACTGTATGTCAGGTAATGAATACTGATTATTCGATTTAGCAGAAAAATATCAATATGTGAGAAAATGCATGGGATGCGTGCCGGGATTGCGAGTTGAAAGAACATCTGGCACAGACATGTACGTATTCGGATGCACTCTGTGCATCCAAAACGAACATGGCAAGCTGGGTGTACTTTCAATCGAGTGATCCGGCGCGCGCCCATGCATTTTCGTACCATTTAGTAACAAAGAGGCTTATATATTTTAATCTCTCTGTCGATAATACAGGTAAGGGCAGACTCTATAAGTCTACCCTGATGGCTAATATAACAATTGTGATAGAGAGGAGACAAGGATGGCACTCGAAATTAACAATTGGACCGGTATGCTGATAAACAATAATACTTCCACAAAGAAGACGGATGGGACAAGGATGTCCACAGAGGCTTCACTTACCAAGTCAGTGACGGGTTCAAATCAGGAAGCGGCAGAACTAAATCTTTCAGTGGACTCATTTGTAAGATCAAAGAGTTCAAGTGAAGATGCAGCAGGAAATGGAACAGCAGATAATGCGTCTGGACAGAATAAAAAATCATTACTTGACGTTTCAAAGGCAGATAAATTCGGAGTGATGAAGCTCTCAGAGTCGGAGCGTACAGAGCTGGTTTCACAGCTGAAAGATCAGCAGGAAGCCATACAGACACAGTTCCTCAGAAAAATGACTCAGGGAACTCTGGGAGAGCAGTTCCGTCAGTGGAGTGCAGCCAACAGTGAGCTCACTCAGGACGGTGACGGAATCTGGAAGTTCATAGCAAGCGGTAATTATACAGTAGATGCCGAAACCAAGGCAGCAGCACAGGAAGCTATTTCCGAGGGAGGATACTACAGCGTTGAAAAGACTTCACAGAGGATTTTTGACTTTGTAGCGGCTATGGCAGGAGATAATCCTGCTATGATGCAGAAACTTCAGTCGGCTGTTTATGATGGTTATAATCAGGCAACCAAGGCATGGGGCGGAGAACTTCCGGAAATCAGTAAAAAAACTCTGGAAGCAACTGACAAGTTATTTGAGGATTACTACAAAGAAAAAGGGCTTATTACAGAATAAGCAGAGCAGAAATTAAATAGCTGAATTTCCTGATGTGAAAGGATTTTATATGCATACAGAGAGCCGAAAGGGGGAAACTGGCTCTCTGTATTGTGTCTTGAGGACTTGCAAAGAAAAGATTGAGGAAACAAATGATTCAAAAGACATTTATCATCCATGACGAAAGTGAGACATATGAGTTGCTTGCAAGCGTGAAGCTTTACAGCTGGTACAACAATGCCAGGACAACATTTGCGTTTCTCAGTTGCTCCAATGCTCCGCATATACAGATACATCAGGTGGTAAGAGTTCTTAAGAATGCATATCCCGGAATCAAAGTGCTTGCCGGAACACAGTCGGATATTTCCAACACCGAGGGCAGATGTACTGTCAGAATCAGCTTCTTTTATTTTGATGAATCAGATGTTAACACCTGTATACTTGATTATGATTCCATAAGTAAGGATGAAGCAGTTGAAAAAGCAAGAAACTTTCTTAAAGATCAAAAATTCCTGAAAGGCGTATTACTTATGCCTATAGGAGGAGATATCGGGCTTGCTGATTTTGTTGAGGGGATATCAGGACCTTATCTTGATGTGCCATTTTTCGGAGGCATAGCCGGAGATCCTGTAGGTGTAGATAAACCTGAAGATCAAAAAGGCTTCATCATGACAGATGAAATGATTTTCAGAGGCATAGCTATGGTGGCATTTGTCGGTAAAAACCTCCATCTTATCGTCAACCAGCAGGTTCCCTGGAAAGCTGTAGGTCGTGAACTTACGGCAACTGTCAGCACTGAAAACAGGAAGAGTAAATATGCGGATGTATGCATTTCCAGACTGGATGGAGAGAAGCCGGTAGATATATATAAGCATTATCTTGGTGTGGATTTTAATTCCTACTTTCTTAGAAATGTGGCGGAATTCCCATTGATACTTTACAGGAATGATGGCAGGCAGATAGTCAATATCCCATTGGACGTATCAGAGGAAGGAGAGCTATTCTATTACGAAGGCATAAAAAATGGTGATAAGCTGAGGCTTGGTTACGGTAATCCGGAAGATTTTATGCAGAAAGCCGATGCCGGCAGCCAGGTCATAGATTCATTTGGAGCAGAAGGCATGCTCCTGTTTATATGTTACACCCATTTAATGATGTTGAAGAAGCAAAGCAGTGAGGAGATAAAATGCTATCTCCGTAATTGTGTTGGATTAAATTACTTTTATTGTATGGGTGAAATATATAGATATTCCTTCAGCGGTGAGATACAAAGCGGAAGTCTCATCGCTGTTGCCATGCGTGAAGGAGAGAAGAACGAAACCATCGAAAACAAATTGTTCAAGATTCCGATAGATACAGGAAAAAGAGACATCATTCCGCTCACTGAAAGACTTATCAATTTCCTTGAGGTCACTACCAACGAGTACGATGAAATGGCGCATATCGCTGAGCTCGCCAACAAGGCCAAATCAGACTTTTTGTCTAACATGTCTCATGAAATCCGCACTCCAATCAATGCGGTTCTCGGAATGGACGAGATGATACTCAGGGACACAGAAGAACCTAAGACCAGAAAATTTGCAGAAAATATCCATGATGCAGGCAATATCCTTCTGTCACTGGTTAATGATATTCTGGATTTTTCAAAGATAGAAGCAGGGAAAATGGATATAATTCCTGTAGAGTATGATGCAAGGTCAGCGCTTAATGACCTTCTCAATATGGTAAAAAAACGCGCCAAGGATAAAGGTCTGGATCTGAATGTTCAGATAGATCCGAGGATACCATGCATCATGCGAGGAGATGTTATCCGCCTTAAACAGGTCATTCTCAATATAGTGAATAATGCTATAAAGTATACGAATTACGGTTCGATATTTGTTCGTGGAGTGCTTGTTGGACGCGATGATATAAAACAAACTGTAAGCATTAAGTGTCTTGTCATTGACACCGGAATAGGAATTAAAAGGCAGGATATTCCCAGACTTTTCAATGCATTCGACCGCATAGAAGAAGAGAGAAACAGAGCTATCGAGGGGACAGGCCTCGGTATGAACATTACCCAGAGGCTGCTTCAGGCTATGGGCAGTTCTCTTGAAGTTGACAGTATCTACGGTATAGGCTCTACTTTTAGTTTTACCATAACCCAGGAGGTTGTGGACTGGACTCCGGTTGGTGAATTTGCATTCCTCATCAATATGAAGAGAAGGCAGAATGACATCTATAGACCTGGTTTCACTGCTGAAGGCGTCAGAGTGCTTGTGGTTGATGATGCACCTATGAATCTGCAAGTAGTAGAGGGGCTTCTGGAAGGGACGCTCATGGAGCTGGATACAGCTATAAGCGGTGCGGATTGTCTCAGCTGGGTTCAGGAAAACAAGTATGATATCATACTTCTGGACTATCGCATGCCGCAGATGGATGGCATTGAGACACTTCATGCCATAAGGAATCTGGGCGGATGGAGAGATACAGTTCCGATAATCTGCCTTACTGCTAATGCTGTAACCGGAGCAAGAGAACAGTACCTGAAAGCAGGTTTCGATGATTATGTGACAAAGCCGATCAAACCGCAGATACTGGAAAAGGTTCTGCTTCAGTATCTGCCTGAAGAAAAGGTGATCATAAAGGAAAACCTTGCAGAGGATGTGGAATCTGAGGAAATAGCACCAAAGGATGTGGTTATAGACAATAGAGGCCATGTGACCAATTCTCCGGTTCCAGAGTGGCTGTTCCAAAGTGAAGAACTGGACGTTTATTATGGAATACAGGCGTGCGGAGGTCCACAGAGATTTATCGCAAACCTCAAGGAATTCATCAAGCGGCTTGAACCTATGACGGAAGAAATCAGGGAGTTTTATGAGAAAGAGGAGCTTGAAGGGTATACCATAAAGGTACATGCACTCAAGAGTTCTGCAGCTCTGATAGGATTTATGAGACTCAGCAGATTATGCGCGGTTCTCGAAAAAGACGGTGATGCCGGGGATATCCTGGACATCAATGAAAAAACTCCTGAGCTTTTTGCGCTGGTTGATAAGATCATGAGAACCTTGGGGAAGATAAAAGATTATAATCAGGGTTCGGTAAACACAGGAGATAATGCCCAGACTGTAAATATAGAGGTACTGTACAAGGAGCTTAGGCAAGCTGTAAATGATTTTGATTATGATAAGCTTACCGGTTTGCTTGAGTCTATGGAAAGATATTACTTAAGTGATAGTAATAAACAGAAATTGCAAGAGTTATTGAAAGCTGCGGATGAGCTTGACTGGGAGAAGATACAGGAGATATTGGGGGAAGAGTGAGCTTGGGACAATATGAAGAAACGACTAAAAAAACAGCTTTTGGAAATAGTGGAGTTGCTTTATGAAGCACATGATTCCATAGAAAAGAATCTTGAAAATGGAAATACTGATTCTGCACTCAATAGTCTTTTGGAATGTCAGAATACAGCCATAACGGTTGGAGAGAAGATAGAAGCTGCAGAGGGCGAGGGCACAACTTCAGTAAAAGCACTTGAAGATTATTGCGAAACAGTATTTTTGATTTTTGATAAGATTCAAAATGGTGACGGCATTGCACCGTCCAAAATATATAAACAACTAAAAAAAAGTGTAATTGCAGTTATCAATAACATGCGAAATGATATTCCTGAAACCAGAGAAATAGTGTTTTTGCCATATAAGGCATCAATGTGGGATTCTCTTGAATCAGTGTGGAAAAAGTATTCTCAGGATCCTACTGTGGAAACCAAAGTTATACCGATACCATACTACGATAGAAATAGCGATGGTTCTTTTGGGGATAAACATTATGAAGGAGATCAGTTTCCTGATTATGTACCGGTTACATCATATGAAAAATATAATCTGGAAGTAAATCATCCGGATGAGATATACATACACAATCCATATGATGATAGAAATTTTGTGACGAGTGTTCATCCGTTTTTTTACACTATGAACTTAAGGAAATATACGGATAAGCTCGTATATATACCGTACTTTGTTTTGGGTGAGGTTGATCCTTACAATAAGGGTGCGATAGAAGGGATCAGACATTTTATCCTCACACCGGGGGTTCTGAATTCGGATGAGGTGATAGTGCAGTCTGAGAATATGCGTAAAGCATACATAGAGTGTCTCGTGGATTACACAGGCGAAGAGAACAGACAGTTTCTGGAAAATAAAATAAAAGGAACGGGATCTCCGAAGATTGAAAAAATCAAATCCATGACCATAGATGATGTATGTATTCCGGAGGAATGGAAAAAATATATTTATAAAGCAGATGGAAGCCGGAAGAAGATAATCATTTACAACACAAGTGTTACCGCGCTTCTTCAGTACTCAGAGGACATGCTGAAAAAAATAGAGGATGTTTTCAGAGTGTTTCAGGAGCATAAAGAGGATGTGGTGCTTTTATGGAGACCGCATCCGCTTATTAAGGCAACTATTCAGTCCATGAGACCTGAACTTTGGAAAGCCTATGAAAAGATAGTTGAGACATATAAACAAAAGGAAATCGGCATATATGATGACACAGCAGATATGGACAGGGCGCTGATAATTGCGGATGCGTATTATGGGGATCATAGCAGTCTTGTGACACTTTGTCAGGCTATCAATATGCCGATCATGATACAGAATCCATTGGTTATAGAAGAGGGGAAAGACGAGAACTAAGGGGGATGTTATGAAAACAGAATTTAATGCTTCAATGATGTGTGCGGATTTCGGACATTTATGTGATGAGGTAAAGGCTCTTGAAGAGGCAGATATAGATTCCTTCCATATAGATATCATGGATGGAAGATATGTGCCTAATTTTGCCATGTCTTTAAATGATCTTGACTGTATAGCCAAAAGCACTGAAAAGCCGTTGGATGTTCACTTGATGATAGAGCATCCGAGGAATGTTATCCAGATGTTTTTAAGAAAACTCAGAAAAGGGGATACCGTATATATCCATCCGGAAGCAGAGTATCACCCATCGGCTACGATACAGGACATAATTGATGCAGGTATGGTGCCGGGGATTGCATTAAACCCGGGTACCAGTGTTGAAACGGTTATAGAGATGCTTAGAATCGTGGATAAGGTTCTTGTAATGAGTGTTAATCCGGGGAATGCTGGTCAGATGTTTCTGCCGTATGTGGATATAAAAGTCAAGAAGCTTCTTAAGATAAAGGATGAGATGAATATCAAGCTTTATTGGGACGGGGCATGCTCCTGCGATAAAATAAAAACCTATGGACCAATAGGCTTTGATGGATTCATATTGGGAAGTACCATACTTTTCGGTAAGCATAGATCCTATAAAGAAATTATGGATGGTGTAAGACGGGAACTGGATGCTATCGGGTGAAAAGGAAAATATGATTGCTATACTTCTTTCAGGAGGAACCGGGTCAAGGCTTGGGGCGGATACTCCGAAACAATATCTTAGAGTTAATGACAAAATGATCATTGAGTACAGCTTAGCCACATTGCTCGATTGCTGCACAGTGGAAAAAGTTGTCATTGTTGCTGATCCAAAATGGCATGAAGAGATAAGGTCAGTGATTCAGGAACAGAAAAATGCTCATAAGTTTGCCGGATTTGCGCTTCCGGGTGAGACCAGACAATATTCAATATATAACGGACTTCTGGCTTTAAAAGGAAAAATATCAGAAGACGATACTGTGCTTATACATGATGCTGCCAGACCTTGCCTCAAGGAAGCTCTCATTTTAGAGATGCAAAGGTCTCTCGCTGACAATGATGGCGTTCTGCCTGTACTACCTATGAAAGATACGGTGTACAGGATTGATGCTTCAGGGAAGATAGATGCTCTTCTTGAAAGAGAAAGGGTTGTTGCCGGGCAGGCACCTGAGCTGTTTAAATATGGAAAATATCTGGCAGCCAATGAAAAAATGATAACTGATGGCAGGATTTGGAGCATAAACGGTTCGACGGAACCGGCATTTCTTGCGGGGATGAACATAGTGACAGTTCCTGGAGATGAGGGAAACTTCAAGATTACTACCAGGGCGGATCTTGAAAGATTTCGGATCAATTGATAAAGGCTTTTTCATCGGGAGACATATAGATATGAGGGCGTGGAAACTTGAAAAGATAGGACAGATAAGATATTACGAGGATGTAAGAGAACCTGAGCTAAAAGATGGAGAGGTTCTAATAAGGGTAAAGTCAACGGGAATATGTGGTTCTGACATTCCCAGGGTTTATAAAACCGGAGCTCACAACATGCCTCTTGTGATCGGACATGAATTCTCGGGTGTAGTGGAAAAAACAATGTCTTCGGAGGATGCAGAACTTATAGGGAAGCGAATGGGAATATTTCCGCTGATTCCGTGTAAAACGTGTCCAGCCTGTCTTTCTAAGCAATATGAGATGTGCTCTAACTACAGTTATCTTGGGTCGAGGGTTGATGGTGGTTTTGCAGAATACGTGGCAGTGCCTGAATGGAATCTGATTGAGCTTCCGGAAGGTGTTACCTATGAGCAGGCTGCGATGCTGGAACCTATGGCCGTGGCGGTACATGCTATGAGACAGCTGCAGATTCATAAATATGATACGGTTCTTGTATGTGGCGCCGGTACCATAGGACAGTTACTTGTGATGTTTCTGCTTGATGGTGGTATAGAGAATGTCTATGTTATAGGAAATAAGTGTTTCCAAAAGCAGGTGCTTATGGATATGGGACTGCCGGAGGATCATTTCTTTGATGATAAAAGCGGAGATGCAGCCGCCTGGATATCGGAAAAAACCAATGGTCAGGGAGTGAATGCTTATTTTGAGTGTGTGGGCAGAAATAAAACTGCAGGGCAGGCACTGAGTATGGTTTCTGCAGGAGGTCAGGTGTGCTTCGTTGGAAATCCCTCAGGTGATATGACCTTCAGCCAGAATGATTACTGGAAGATCCTGAGAAAACAGTTATATATAAGAGGAACATGGAATTCATCATATCTCGGTGACGATAAAGAAGCAGAAGCTGATGATTGGCATTATGTGATAGCCAGATTAAAGACAGGAAAGATACATCCTGAGAAACTCATCACTCATAAGCTTGGCCTTAATGAACTAGAAAAAGGTCTTACGATCATGAGAGATAAGACGGAAGATTATATTAAAATAATGGTTGTTCAGTGATAAGAAAAATATTTTTGCCGATAATTCTTTTAGAATGGAAGGTAATAATCATGATTTTCGCATTGATACTGGCCGGTGGGATAAATTCTATACCGGGCTATGACAACAAGCCAAGACAGTTTATCAAGGTGGGCGGCAGGATGATCATATCCTGGGGCCTTGAGGCTGCTTTGCGCTGTCGTGACATCGATGCGATACAGGTGGTGGCTCCGACGATGTGGCAGGATGCCATAAAACAGAGCATTTCCGACATCAGCAGGAAGATTTTTCTGGAACAGAATTCTACTTCCTATTCAGGAGCATATGTTTATAAACCTAATATCGTAAATTCTATGATACAAAAGAGTTTCGCCTTTTCATCGCCGGGCCTTACAAAACAGAAATCGATTTTAAACGGACTTAAAGATATAGCTACGGTTGCTTCTGATATCGATATAGTAGTGGTTATGGATGCTGCAAGACCAAACATTACAGCAGAACTCATCAGCGAATGTTTAAGGAGAAGCGAAAATCATGATGGGGCGGTTCCGACCATCCCTGTTGACGATTCCATACTTATAAGTGATGATGGCTGTAAGATTAACATGGTAGTGCCCAGAAAGCGAATGTATCAGAGTCAGACTCCGGTGGCATTTAACCTCGGAAAGTATTACCGGGCCAATATCGCTATAGTGAATAAACTTGTGGGGACAGACATTAACAGTGCGGTTGAGCCGGCAGTTAATTATGGCATGGATATAGTTATGTTTCCGGGAGACAGTAAGAATTACAAGATAACAGGAATAAATGATCTAAAGAGATTCATTGACAGTACGGAACGTGACAAAGCAGCCAAAGGAAATGCTGTTCATATATACAAGCTGAATGGAAATTAATGTTTGATATATATTCTTAAAAAATGTGGAAATATTGCTAATAAAATGATTTGATTATGACGAATAGGTTACTGTAAGTGCATTGATATCAAAGTGTTAATGCATGCGTTTTAAATATGATTGTGATAGTAGTATCAGTATTAGGAAGAAAGGCGATAATATGGAAAGCTTCAAGAACATGAAGGTTAAGTCCAAGTTTTCAACCACAGTAGTTATCATAGCTGCTGCGATGGTTTTGCTGGTGGTCATGTCGTTCAGTGCTTTTATTAAGATGAGCAGCATGATGGTGAAATTTTCTACGGTGCAGTATACCAATACGAAGATGCAGCTTGGTATGCGTAAGGATATTCAGACCATAAACAAGAGAGTTCTGCTCGCTATCTATGATACTGAAAACAATCCTGTGGAGGATCAGAAAGCAGATTTTGATGAGCGTTTTGCCGATATGCAGGAAAGTATCGATACTATAGCAGCTACTATAGGTAATGATGATCTGGTTGCAAAGTTGCAGAGCAGATTTGATGAACTGAAAGCAGACTCCTATAAGATATTGGATATTGTTGATTCCGGTGATAAGCAGGCAGCAATAGATTATTACAGAGATGGCTTCAACGCTGTAACATCTGAAAATTTCTCATCAGCACTTGGTTCTGTCGGTGATCTTTCCGATGAGCAGGCCGATGCTCTTATAAAGAGCTCAGGTAACTTTGAAAAGGTTGTGACTATCGTTCTGTCTGTTCTTGCTGTTTTAATCATCGTATTCGTTGTGATTGTATTCATGGCACTTGCCAGAATGATAGTAGGTACTGTTGATATAGCCAACGAAACTATGGAAAAACTTGCCAGAGGTGAGTTTGATGTAGAGATTGACAAGGAAAAGCTGTCCAAGGACGAACTTGGTAAGATGCTTGGCAATATGGGAGATATGACCTTCAAGCTCAAGACCCTCGTGGGAGATGTGAGTATGATGCTCACAGCTATGAGTGAAGGAAACTTTGCAACACGACTTCCGCATCCTGAAATTTACGTTAATGATACTGAGCCTATCAGAACAGGATTTGAGAAAATCGCAGAAAATCTTTCAGATATGTTCTCTAATATGAATGAAGTAGCCGCACAGGTTAAAACCGGATCTGAGCAGATAGCAAACGGATCCATGGCACTTAGTCAGGGAGCTACTGAACAGGCCTCCACACTTGAAGAACTGTCTGCCACAGTCAACAATCTCAATGACAAGGTAAAGCAGAATGCTAAGGCTGCGCAGGATGTAGAAAGCTTCTCTGCTGAGGTTGCAGACAAGATCACTATCCAGAATGAACAGATGGCGAAGGTTCAGGAAGCTATGAGTGAGATCGAGTCGAAGTCAAATCAGATTGAAAACATCATAAAGGCGATTGATGATATCGCTTTCCAGACCAATATCCTTGCTCTTAACGCAGCAGTAGAGGCTGCCCGTGCAGGTGCAGCAGGTAAGGGATTTGCGGTAGTTGCAGATGAAGTCAGAAATCTTGCAGGCAAATCTGCGGATGCTGCTTCTGAAACTTCAACACTTATCGAGTCAGCTATCGCAGCAATCCAGAATGGATCCAAGATGGTTGGAGCAGCCGCAAAGGAACTTAATGAGGTTAAGGACAATTCTATAAAGTCCAAAGAGCTTGTTGCTTCTATTGCAGATGAGATGCAGAAAGAAGCAGATTCTATTTCTGAAATCACCATCGGACTTGACCAGATATCTCAGGTTGTCCAACAGAACAGTGCTACTGCAGAAGAGAGTTCTGCATCCAGCAGCGAACTTAACGATCATGCAGGAGTACTTAAGGATATGGTTGATAAGATCACGTATTGATCGGTTCTCTGATTTCTATATAAAGACAGTTATGGCCGGATGGGTATATGCCTGTCCGGTTCTTTTATTGAATACAGATTTTACATCTTATTTCGCTAATATGTGAGAAAAAACAGTCGATAGGTATATCATGGATTTTTTAATAGCGAGATAAACTAACAGGAACTCTCGTTTGTATGATTGATGATATATTGTGACAATATGCACAATTAAAAGAGGCGATAGGCAGCACCGATAGGCTGTATTGCTTTATGGTGGTAAAGCATAGGAAGAAGACGTTGGTGAAATCGGATTAAAATTCACCGCAAATTCACATTAATTTAATCACTTTTATATTTTGCTTATTGCAAGGCATTTTGATTCATGGTATATTGATATTAATAGAAAACTTGTATTTTTTTAATGGAATTTATAAGTTTTAAATGAGGGTTTAGAGTAGTCTACAGCAGGGAAGCAGTAGAAATCATCTATTGAGGGGAACGGTTCCAGGTCACAGGCATTCAGCCTAAGGATCCGTACAGTACTCCATGAAAAGTTAGTTTCCAAGGAAGGGCAAAACACACGAAACGCTATTTATAAAATTTAGCGCACTATTTGCTAAGTTAAAAAATAAGGTAATCGAAGTTTTTTTAAGAGTTATAGAGGGGCCTAGGGTATGGAAATTAACAATCAATTTATCACACCAATGAAACCATGGGATCTTAGCGAAACAGGTAAGCTGAGAAACCAAAAGCCACAAGAATCAGAGGGGGCAGCCTTGTTTAAGGATGTCTTCGACAGTGCAGTTAATAATGTAAAGGTGACTCAGACTGATGTAGAGAACAAGCAGTATCTGCTTGCAACCGGACAGTTGGAAGATGCACATTCACTTCCAATCGCGGAATCGAAGGCTGCGATAAGTCTGAGCATGATGGTTACATTACGTAATAAGGCATTAACTGCATACAACGAACTGATTAAGATGAACACCTGATTGGGGATGGGGTTCAGAGTGGGGATTTTGCTTTGGATAACTTTAAAGAGTCATGGGGAAAGATGCCTAAGCGTAACAAAATTGCGATCATTGGCATCATAGCCGCAACGGTACTGGCCACTGCGGCAACGATCATTTATTTAAGCCTAAACAATAAAACTAAATACAGTACCTTGTTTACGGGTTTGAGTACCGAAGAGGCGTCTCAGGTTGCGGGACTCTTACAGGATGAGAGCATTCAGTACACATACAATGCCTCTGACGGTTCCATCAGAGTACCTGAAGATAAGGTTGAATCTACAAGAGTGTCACTTCTCAGTAAGGGATACCCTAAGAGCGGATTTACTTATGATATGTACATAAGTAATGCGGGACTGATGACAACAGAGTCAGATAAAGAGCTCTACACACTCTATGATCTGCAGGACAGATTGGGAGCGACCATACGTATCTTCGATGGAGTGCAGGATGCCAAGGTAACAATAGCCCAGGGATCTGATGACAAGTTTGCACTGAACAGTAAACCGACGATAGATGCTTCGGCATCGGTAGTTGTTACTATGAAAGAAGGTTCGGTGCTTTCAGATGCCAATGCTAATGCGATCCGTAATCTCATTTCCAGATCTGTTAAGGGTGTTAACTTTACAAACGTTTCGGTTTTTGATGCCAACACCATGGAAGAGATAGGCGGAGATGTAAACGGGGATACAAGTAAGGCTATTCAGGATCTTACATCTCAGGTGGAAGACAGCATTGCTCTGAACATCAAACGCGTGCTGGCCAAACTCTATGGAGCTGAAAATATTGCAGTTTCTGTAAAAGGAACACTGGATATGACCAAGCTCATATCGGAGAACACAGAGTACACTGTTCCGGATCAGCCGGAGGAGAGTGAGAACAGAACAGGTCTTCTCAATCATGAAGACTATAACATGGAGAATTCCGGTTCCACTGCAGATGGTGCGGCGGGTGTTGTTGGTACAGATGCCAATGCAGACACTCCGAGATATACCAATCAGAATGGAGCAAACGGCACCATCAATGGATATCAGGCTAATGCCTATTCCAGAGACTGGTTATTTAATGTTCTTAAAGAACAGAAGGAGATTTCACCGGGAGTTCTTAAAGATGCAACAGTTGCCGTAGTTATCATGACAGATGATACTTCGGTACAGCAAAAGGATCTTGTAAATCTGGTTGCAGATGCCGGAGGAATCTCGAGACTAGATGCAGCAGATAAGATAACGATCATTCGTTCAACACCAGCCAAGGAGGCACCGGAGGCAGCTGCAGCAGAAACAGGCGAGGAAGAAGAACCTGAGTTCCCACTTGCAGCACTTATCGTGGCTATTGCGGCGGGAGTACTATTACTTCTTATCCTTATACTCGTTATCCTGCGTAATAAGAAGAAAAAGAGACTTGCAGCAGAGGCACAGGCAGCGGCAGAGGCGGCAGCAGCGGCTGAAGCAGCGGCAGCAGAGGCAGCTCTTGCAGCAGCGGCAGCTAAGAAGCGAGCAGAAGAGATGGAAGAGGACGAAAGCAATGCTTCAATGCAGCATGGCATGCGCCTGAAGCAGAACATTGGCGAATTTGTAGACAACAACCCTCAGGTAGTAGCAAAGCTTATTCAGGGCTGGCTGCGTGAAGAAGAGGAGCAGGAGAGTAGCAGTAATGGCAGAAGAAAAGAACGTTCAGGCAGAAAGTAATAAAGAAGAGGCTCCTGGAGGAGCCACAGCCGCTCAAGTAGCAGCGGCTCCTGCAGAAGAGGAAGAAAAGCGTAAGCTTACTTTTAAACAGAAAGCAGCACTTGTTGTAGTTTCTCTCGGTGCAGATCGTGCTTCACAATTATATAAATATCTAAACGAAGCTGATATTGAAGATTTGACTTATGAGGTTGCAAGAGTAGGTAAAACCACCAATCAGGAAGTGGAGGATACTCTTGATGAGTTCTACAAGCTTTGTCTCACTCATAAAATGATGACAGATGGCGGTATCGATTACGCTAAGTCAGTACTTGAAAAAGCATTTGGTGAGTCAACTGCCAAGAATCTTCTTGACAAGGTTTCAAAAACACTTGCATCCAAGCCGTTCAACTTCTTTGCCAAGGGCGATCCAAAGGCACTGTTGTCACTTCTTGGTACAGAGAGACCACAGGTTATTGCACTTATCATGTCATACATGGAAGCTGAGCAGTCGGCCAAGGTTCTTGAGAATCTTCCTGAAGAGAAGCGTATCCCTACAGTAACGGCAATGGCAAATATGGACAGAGTGTCACCTGATGCCATCGCCATCGTTGAAAATGAGATGAAGCGTAAGTTCAGCTCGATCATCACCAGTGAAGACAACATGAATCTTGGTGGTATCGATTATGTGGCTGATGTTATGAACCATATCGACAGAAGCTCTGAGAAGAAGATCTTTGATGAGTTGGATGTTTCCAATCCGAACCTCTCCAAGGATATCAGAGATAAGATGTTCGTATTCGAGGATATTCTCTCTATGGACAACCGTTCTGTACAGAGATTCATACGAGACTGCGATACCAAGGATATGGTATTTGCTATGAAGACCGCAAGCGACGAGATGAAGGATATCTTCTTCAGCAACATGTCTAAGCGTCAGGCAGAAACAGTTAAGGGCGATATTGAGACCACAAGCAATGTACGTCTCAAGGATGTTGAGGAAGCTCAGCAGCGTATCGTTAACCTCATCCGTAAGCTGGAAGAGCAGGGTGAGCTTGTAATCAACAAGGGAGGTGGAGAAGATACAATCATTGTATAAGGGTAAACCCTCACGCTCGGTTATCAAGGGCGGACGCAATGCACGTATCCAACAGTTTGTTCCACCTGTAGAAAATTTTATCGGTGCAGAAGAGCTTCCGGATGAACAGGAAGAAAAGGCGCCGGATCAGAATTCTTCATATCAGGCCTTCAATGAGGCACCTATGCAGCGCCCTGAACAGATAATTCAAAATGGAGATATTAAGTCTGACGAAGAAATCATCATACTTCAGCGTAAGATGCTGAGGGATGCTTCGGAGAGAGCTGAAAAGATCATAAACCGTGCTCAAATTGAAGCGGAACAGATTAAGACAGAAGCCTATGAGGAGGGGTATAACAGCGGACATCAGGAAGGTATGATCGATGGCCGCAAAGCCGCTCAGCAACAGGCAGAAGCAGAGTTTAGGGAAACCATAGAGAAGTATCAGACAGCAGTAGCTCACTCCATCATTCAGATCGGAGAAGAACGTGAAGAAAGTTTCCATAGATACCTGGATGAGCTTAAAGAGGTTGCTATTGCGGTGGCAGAAAAGGTTATTCATATAAGTCTTGAAACCTCCGGTGAGATCATTAAACGCATGATCATAGCTGAAGTGGAGAAGATGAAGAAGACGGAATGGATCAAGATTTATATTGATAAGTATGATTATGAAAAGCTTTTATCGGTTGACGAGGATGTGGCTGCAGATCTTGCCCGTATTTCAGACAATGTAAAGTTCGTTGTGCAGGACAAGGAAAATATGGGATATGCGGTTATCGAGACCCCAAGCGAGATGATAGATGTTGGTGTTTCATCACAGCTTGATACCATAAGGGAGAATCTCAATGGTATAGATTACAGTGATGAAGAAGAGGGAAATGAGTAATGTTTGAAAAGCTTCCAGACATGATCCGGAAGTCCGAAACAGTTGGACGTGTAGGTAAAATCGAAAATATCGTAGGGATGGCCATAGAGGCCTCAGGCGATAAGGCGAGTGTTGGGGATATCTGCATGATCCACAATGATGAATTGAATAAGAGCATACCGGCGGAGGTTGTAGGTTTTAAAGGGGATAAGATCCAGCTAATGACTTATGAAGCTACATCAGGTATTACATCAGGAAGCTTTGTAAGAAATACCAAGCATAGGCTGAGAGTACCTGTAGGTAATTTCCTGAAGGGGAGGATCATCAATGCCCTGGGGCAGCCGATGGATGGAGGGGCACCGTTTCCTGCCAATGCAACGACCTACACGGTAAACAGTGGGTATACAAATCCTTTGGACAGGCCTCCTATTCGTTCAAGATTGGATTTTGGAATCAAAGCTATCGATGGTCTCAATACCATCGGTAAGGGCCAGCGTATAGGAATTTTCGCAGGCTCCGGTGTAGGTAAATCGACCCTTATGGGTATGATTGCCAAGAATGTAAAAACTGACATCAATGTTATAGCACTTGTAGGCGAGAGAGGCCGAGAGGTTCTGGAGTTTGCACAGAAAGATCTGGGCGAGGAAGGGATGAAACGATCCGTTCTCGTAGTTGCTACTTCAGACCAGCCGGCCATGTTGCGACTTAAATGTCCACTGGTTGCAACAACTATTGCAGAGTACTTCCGTGACAGAGGGATGGACGTGCTTCTAATGATGGATTCTCTCACAAGATATGCTATGGCTCAGCGTGAGATAGGACTTGCCACAGGCGAGCCTCCTATAGCGAGAGGCTATACACCATCTATTTATGCAGAGTTTCCGAGACTATTGGAAAGAGCGGGACAGTTTAACAAAGGTTCCATAACCGGCGTTTATACGGTACTTGTAGAAGGTGATGATACGAACGAGCCGATTGCGGATACGGTAAGAGGTATCCTGGACGGCCACATAGTTCTGTCGAGAGCATTGGCGGCGGAGAATCATTATCCTGCTATAAACATAGGAGCCAGTGTCAGTCGTCTTATGGTAGAGATAGTCTCTCCGGAACACAACAAGTATGCATCAAGGATGCGTAACATGTTGGGGCTGTATCAGAAAAATGCAGATCTTATTTCCATAGGTGCTTACAAAAAGGGTACAAATGCTGCTCTGGATGAGGCGATAAGTAAGTATGCGGAGATAAATAAGTTTCTGATACAGGGTACAAAAGAAGCATTCAATTACGATGAGGTTCTTAAAAAAATGAAAAACATCGTTGGATGATGGAGAAAGGCGGAAAAGATGAAAAAGTTTCAATATAATCTTCAATCTGTACTTGAGTATAAGCAGCGTATATTGGATGACCTGAAGGAGCAGTATGCTGTAAGAATGAAATTTGTTGATGAGAAAAAGCTTGAGATAGAGAATCTCAGGAAAAAAGCCAACGATCTTACGGTAGAGTTTGATGAGATCAAAAAGAGCGGAGCAGCTATAGAAAAGTTCCTTATGTACTCATCAATGATAGATAATCTCGATAAACAGGTAGAACTTGAAAAAGAAACACTTAAGATTTTGCAGGCTAATGCCGATAAAAAGAAAGAGGAGGTTATTGCTGCAAATATCGATGTCAATAAATTTGAGAAGCTGAAAGAGAAAAAGGCAGAAGCCTATAAGGCTATGGAGCAGAAAGATCAGGAAGCTTTTATCGATGAGTTTGTTACAAACCAGCAGAACTCCATAGGAAGGTCTGCGTAACAGCGATCAGGAATAGTAATCCCCATGAACATGGATTACATATATAAACACTTTTAAGAAAGGAGGCAGTAATTTGGAACTTGTAAATAATTATTTTTCAGGTTCGACAGGAACTGTATCAAGAACTACAGGGCCTTCGGGATATGGTCCTGGATCTGATTCTTCCGGAACGGGCGGCATTGACTTTTCTACGCTCCTTGATGCACAGAATGTTGACGGCAAGGCAGCCAGTGGAATCAATGTCACAGGAAACGATGCAAAAGGTAACTCAGTCCCGCAGACTGGTCCGGCAAGAGGTCCTGCGAACGAAGTAAAGCCTGAGGCATTGGAGAAGAAGGATGCGGGCGAAGAGATAAAGGCACGCACAGAAGAGGATATTGCAGCTTTGCTCGCCCTCGTAAACAGTCTTCCGACGGATCAGGTAAGTACTGCAAGTGGTGAGGTAGAGCTTGTAACAAGCAAGATAACTACTGAAGCGAAACCACCTAGTGCAGTTGCATTAAGCACATCCACATCCGATACAGGCGGACCTGTAGCAACACAACAGAATCTGGTTCCTCAGCAGGATGGCAATTCTGTAACCATGGAGACCAGAAACGGAGAGGATGAAGAGGCGGCTCTCAAGTCATCACTCGAATCTGAGAGAAACGGTAGTGAAGTTACCGATACCAAGGTTGCCAATGTTGTTGAAGATACCAAAATGAGTAGGGAAGAGATCCTGAAGAGTCTGGAGGGGCAGGGAAAGCTGGTTACTAACAGCACCAATACTCCAAGTGGTTCACCGTCTATGGATACTAATGGACCTACAGGCAGAGCACCGGAAGCAGGCAGTAAGGCAAATTCGGCGCAGATGGAAAAGGGACCTACAGGCAGAAAGGCTGATGACATTATCCAGGAGACCAAGACAGCAGCAGATGATCCTGCAGCGTCAATGCCTATAGCATTTTCGGCAGCCGGAACTTCGTCAGGCACTAATGCGGTACAGAGTCAGGGAACGGATGCGGCACAGGCAGCAAATGCAGGAACCAATGAAACGATGATGATGAGAACAACCGAAACAACTGTTGCGGATGATCTCACAAATCTTTTGTCATCGAGATTTCCTGCTAAGAACGGACAGCTTACTATCGAGCTTGATCCGGAGAAACTCGGAAAGATCACTATCAATGTAAACTATGACAGTGGACATGCAGCGGTTACTATCAGTGCTACAAATCAGAAGACAGTAGAACTGCTTACCCAGAGTGCTTCGGCTATGGCCAACATCATCCAGCAGAAAACAGGACAGGAGACTAACGTTTATATCCCGAACACGCAGCAGAGCAGCACAAAGCAGGATATGGCAAGCGGACGAGAGTCCAATGAAAATGCCGAGCAGCAGGCATCACGCCAGAGACAGCAGCAGGCATCAAGTGAAACGAGTAATTCCTCATTTTTACAGCAGATGAGACTGGGACTTGTTTAAGAGATTGAAACATATTAACAGCTTCAATCCATTAAGATTTAAATACAGAAAGGAGAAGCTATATGGCAGAGGTATCGGGCGTATCCGGTGCATCAAATCCGTACAAAACCGGAAGCTACAGTGCAGAGTCCAATGACAAGAACACATTGACTATCAGCAGTTATTTCAAGCTTTTGGCATCACAGTTGGCCAATCAGGATTATACCAATCCTATGGATAACAGTGAGATGCTTGCGCAGATGTCACAGATGGCTATGGTTCAGTCACTGACATCCATGACAGAGGCTGTTGACAGTCAGATAGCATTTGCACAGCAGAGCTACTCGGTAGGTATGATAGGCAAGGAGGTCACTGTAGTCATTGAGGCCAATGAATCAACCGGACAGGCAGCCACCACAAAGACAGGTATCATTGATTCCGTACAGCTTACAGGTGATGAACCGATAGTGAGACTAAGAGGAGACACTACAGATTATAAGCTTTCACAGATTACAAGCGTTAAGAACGGAAACGGTAATCAGACAACACCGGTGAATATTTAAAACTGAATATCGAAACATGAATATGAAAAAGCTTTAAGAATATTCAGAAAGGAAAGCTATGGATTTTGACTTAACATCCAGGAGACTGCAGTCAGTAGAGTACCGGAATCTGGTAGGAAACAATGCTGCAGAGGGCAACACAAGAGATAGCGGCACTTCCTTTCAGGAACAGTTAACTAAACTGCAGAATGAAGTAAAGAACGAACTTAGCTTCAGTAAGCATGCAGCTAAGCGGCTTTCGGAGAGACATATAGAAATGAACGAAAGTCTCATGGATAATCTTCAGAACGCAGTTTCGGAGGCGAGAAAGAAAGGCGCCAAAGATGTGGCAGTTATAGGTCGTCAGGGAATCTTCATAGTGAATGTTCCTAACAATGTTGTGGTGACTACCATGGCAGAGGACGACATGAAAAATAAGACACTTACAAATATAGACAGTGCGGTATTTATGTAGGCAGGACCTTTTCAGGATGCCGGGAGAACGTCCCGAAGTGACGGCTCCGGATCGTACTTTCTATCGTTTAATGTGATAGGAGAGATAGCAATATTTCAGGCTATCTGCATAATAGAAAGGATATAAACATATGTTAAGAGCAATGGACTCAGGAGTAGCAGGACTTAGATCACATCAGAACAAGCTTGATGTAATCAGTAACAATATAGCCAATGTAAACACCTTTGGCTTTAAGGCTCAGAGTTATAGCTTCAAGGACACAATGTATCAGACTTCCAATGCATCAGCAACAGGTAAGGCAACAAGTGGTGTTGCGAAAAGCGGTGGTATAAACGGCGCTCAGTATGGTTATGGATCACTTACCGGGTCTATAGCGACAGATTTTACATCATCAACACCTTCATATGTTGGAGGCTTTAATGCATCCATCAACGGCTCCGGTTTCTTTATCACCAATTCCGGAAACCTTGCAAATCCGGTAACAGTAGATACTTCATCAGCAACTGCTATTGTTAAGACTACAAAGGATATGAAGGAAGCTAACTTTTCATATACAAGAGTAGGACAGTTCAATATAGATTCAAACGGATATGTAGTAGATGCCAATGGTAATTTCGTTTATGGATTCAGACCTAACACTCTGACAGATCCAACAGCCTATGGTGCGGGAGAAACTTCTACCGATACAAATGACACGAATGGAGCTTCTTCTGGAGCAAAGGAGCTTTATGCTTTGAGAGCTCCTGATTATAAAGATCTGGATGTTTCCGCAGCAGGAAAGTACGAGGCTGAAGCAATTCAGATGAAGAGCGTAGAGATTGGTAATGACGGCGTTATCAAGGGAATCATTGAGGATAAGGGTGAAGAAAAGTCCATCATTCTCGGTAAAGTAGCCATAGCTTCTTTCCAGAATCAGGAAGGTCTTATGAAGGGTGGTAACAATACCTTCAATGCATCAACCGGCGACAATACAGGACATGTAACAGCCACAGAGCCGGGCGTAGGTGCTACACCTACACTTATGGCAGGTTATCTCGAAGCGTCCAATGTAGATCTTGCCAAGGAGTTCTCTGATATGATAACAACCCAGAGAGGCTTCCAGGCTAACTCAAAAATCATTACAGTTTCTGACGAAATTCTACAAGAACTTGTAAATATGAAGAGATAAGCTTATAATATCGCTTAAAAATGATAAAAATATTGATAGCGGCGTTATATATAGCGCCGCTATAGCCGATAAAATTGAGAGGGTAAAGATAATGATTGAACTCATCCGATTAAACGGGGAACCGCTTTACGTGAGTTACCTCCAGATATTGACTATAGAGAGGATTCCGGAAACCAAGGTGAAGCTTACTACCGGCGATTACTATATAGTTAAGAACAGTCTGGAGGATATCGAGGCACAGATCGAGAAGTTCCTTTCAAGGGTGTTTACATCCAAAGGACTGACAGTTTCGGATAGAGTTGACTGATTTAGGGTTACAGGAGGCTTAGTTAGATGGATTTAACGCTTTTGATCGGTTGGATTATAGCTGCGGCACTAATCGTTAATGGTATCGGTATGGACAAGCTTGGAAACTTCGTCGATATGCCATCGTTAGTCATCGTAGTTGGAGGTACGATAGCCTGTATTATAGCCTGTTACCCATTCAGAATTCTTAAGGATATCCCGAAGCATGTAGGTACATGTCTCAGGGGAGGTAAAAAGTACGATGTTCCAAAGACAGTTGATCAGATAGTAGATCTTGCGATGATCGCACGACAGAGCGGACTTCTTGCACTGGAAGAGAAAGCAGGAGAGATCAAGGAGCCGTTTTTTAAATCAGCAGTACTTATGATCGTAGATGCAAACGATCCTGACAAGGTAAGATTTATACTTGAACGTCAGGTAGAGGATATGATGAGCCGACATGATGAAGCGAGAGGTATGTATGTAAAGGGCTCGGCGCTTGCACCGGCATTTGGTATGATCGGTACACTTGTTGGACTTGTAAACATGCTTAGAGGTATGGACCTTTCGGGTTCCGGCGGTGCAAGTACACTCGGACAGGACATGGGTGTTGCCATGATCACAACATTCTATGGATCAGCACTTTCCAACATCATCTTTCACCCTATTGCGCAGAAACTTGCCATAAGAGAGGGAGAGGAAGTCCTGTACTGTTCAACGGTCATCGAAGGAGTTTTATCAATACAGGCAGGTGAGAACCCTAAGTATATCAGAGAACATCTGCTTGCGTCACTTCAGCGCGGACAGCAGACCAAGTTGCTTAAGAAGGCCGGAGACGGAGGAGGTAAATAACAGATGAAAAAGAAAGGTGGAGGAGGTGACGAAGGCGGAAGCTGGATGGACACGTATGGTGACCTTGTAACCTTGCTTCTATGCTTTTTCGTTCTTTTGTACTCCATGTCCAGCGTTGACAGCGCTAAATGGGATCTTTTTGTAAGAAGTATTTATCCTGATGGCAAAACACCGAGTGAGCGAGCCAAGGAGGCTGCTGAAGATACAGCACTCATCAATGCTGAGGTAGTTGAAGAAGGTGTTGAACCGGAGGGAATTGTCGGAAATCCTGAGATTGAGCAGAATCAGCTCGAGGAGTCAGATCTGTCTCAGATCTATCTGCAGATTGCACAGGCTCTTAATGAAGCCGGAGTTGAGGGTGTGACCGTAACAAGAGGTGAGGATTACACTTTCGTGGTTTTCAAGGATAAAGCCTTTTTTGCAGGAGATAGTTCTGTATTAACAGAGCAGGGACAGAGGACATTGGACGTTTTATGTGATACAATAAGTGGAGACAATGAGTTGATATCACAGGTGAACGTGATGGGTCATACCGCACAGGCAGACCCGACCCGTATCAACAACGCAAGAAATGACCGGATGCTTAGCTCCATGAGAGCTGCAGAGGTTTGTATATACATTCAGAATAAACAGTTCCTGGATCCGGAAAAGCTGGTTTCCATAGGATATGGACAGTTCAGACCACTTGAGGACAACAGTACAAGTGAGGGACGTGCAGCTAACCGTAGAGTAGAGATCCTGATCATTGATCAGGACGGTGCAGTAAGAGATCTGGATCAGTATTACAAGGAACTTAATGAAGGCGTTAACGCTGACACCACGATCATAACGACGGGTGAAAGCGCCGCAAAGGTGGATGATGGAGCGTCCACTGATATAAATGATGACACGATGGTATTGACTCCGACAGGAGACATTGATTCATCGACTGTTACCTCATCCGCCGAGGGATTGTCGGGTCAGGCTGATTATGAAGATTATGCATCAGAGGCAGTGGAGAGTTTAGCTTCACTGGATGCCGCTTTACAGGCCG
>DGVW01000008.1 GCA_002396005.1 Oribacterium sp. UBA4274 | reverse complement strand
ATCTCAGGGATAAAATATCTCTCCATGGTGTGCATCATGATGTCTACAACACCTGCTGTGATCTGATTCTTAGGAAGAGTTGCTCCGAGAGCAGGATTTACGATAGCAAATCTGCATCTGTTGAAATCTGTATTGATACCACCCTTCTTGCCGATCTCCTCGTTGGTGAGAACTGCAGAATCACTCATCTCGCTTCCGGCTGCTGCAATAGTAAGCACCGCACCTACAGGAAGTGACTTTTGGAGAGGAACCTTTCTTGTCCATATATCCCATAATTTTGTATCCGGGTTGGCGGCTCCGTGTGCTATAGCCTTGGCTGTGTCTATGGCACTTCCTCCGCCTACAGCTATGATCATGTCCGCCCCGAAATCTATAGCCTCCTTAACACCCTCTTCTGCATGTGCAAGAGTAGGGTTCGGCTTGGCTCCGCCGAAGTCTCTGTAAGTGATACGGGACTCGTCAAGAGACTTTTTCACTCTGCTGAGAAGTCCGCTCTTTATCACACTTGATTTGCCATAGACAAGCAGTGCCCTGCTGCCGTACTTTGCGGCAACCTCGCCTGTCTTTTCTTCCGCATTTCTGCCAAAATTCACTTCCGTTGGTGCATAAAACTTAAAATCGTTCATATATTACTCCTTGAATCTCAGTGTCAGCTTTGCAGCATTAACCGATACTGTATTTACGATATTATCTATGTCTCCGATCGCTTCTGTGAGGGTCCTGCCGCTCTTTACCTCAGCGACGATGATGTTGGAGAGAAGCTCCATCATCATGTTGTTGATATCCTCAGATCCGAAGGATATCTTACCGTCCTTATCGACTCTGGCCTTCATCTGAAATGCTCTTCCGTTAGGTATCATGCCGCCCATAGGCGCTCTTGCACCACCCGGCAGTACACCGAGTCTTTCTCTCAGCGCCTCTACGATTTGTCTGCCCAAAGGCGACTGCATATCTATCTCCTCGATACTCTTGATATCTATGCCATCCGGAAGGCCGCTCTGTGTCTTGTCGTTCTGTTTGCCTCCTGCGTGTTTAGAATCCTCAAACTCCTGTCCGAGTTCCTTCATATCACGATTAAACTCTGCAAGTTTATCATTGGTGCATTTGACTACTGATTCTGCAAGCTTGTCATAGGTTGATACCAGAGAGCCGTCCGAAATCTGCTCATCAATGTACTGAACAAACTCATCCATCAGATGGAATCTATCCTCCGGAGACTTGTCCAAAAGGATCAGGAGGTCCTCACCCTCCTTACCCATATATGCAGAATATATCTTATCCTCTGCATCATACATATATAAAACGTAATGATCTTCGTGACCACTGATTTTCTTTTTTACTGCTTCCATCAACTATGCTCCTAAAATGTAAACCTACGATTCCGATACTAATCTTTTTTCTATTTCATCTATATCCAATGTGCCAAAGATCTCTCTGCACAGCTCATCATACTCTTTCCATGCCTCAGTACGGCCCAGTTCCTCTGACAGAATACTGCCGACGCTCTCATAGTACCACCCCTGAAACTCCGGATCGCTCTGATTGAATCTCTGCCAGAACTCATCCTTGCTTGATTCATAGTCCCTGATAGAGGCTCTGATGTTGGACAGCTTATCACCGAGACATATCACCTTGGCATCATAGGACGCTGATTTCAGGTGCTCGATGGTTTCCTTCTTACGGATATACCAGGTTTCCTCTTTGGACTGACCTTCTCTTTTGTCCTCTGTCTCCTGATGCACGAGATCGGCAACTCTCGTTCCGAATCTCTGCTTTATATCATCATAATCGAACTCTGTATCTTCTATCACATCATGCAGAAGCGCCGCAATGATCACATCCTCATCGTCGGTGATAGACGAAACTATCATAGAGCACTCAATAGGATGAACAATATATGGGATATCAGCGCCCTTGCGCATCTGCGCCCTATGTGCATAGGCTGCAAACTGCATTGCTTCCTGATAGCGTTTTCCGGCAAAGACATTGGCCATGGCGTCCCCCTCCTGAAACTGGATGTTTCGTCTCTCATTCACACTGTACTGTCACTTGCTCATGGAGAGCTGACTCTGCAGCATTTATTTCATCTAGTATAAGCCGCATCGGCAAATCTTACAACTGCGGCTGCGCCCTCTTCTATTCCAACCTGAGCGTCTATCATAACTTTTACTACATATCCGTCTTTGTTGTCTGAAGGCGTTATGATGTCCATAATACTTCCGCTTAAGGAGGTCTCACCGATCATTACGGACATGGGTTCTGTAATGTACAAAAGCCCGGCGACACTCTCGTCAACAGCTATCTCAACATAAAAAAGCCTTGTGTCCCGGATCTCACATAATCCGGTACCTGCTTCTGCCGCCTGCCTCTGAGAGATCCTGAGGGATCCAACTGTTCCGTCAAGAGGCGATGTGACCAGACTGTTTTTGATGGCTACATCATACTTTATTCCGTTATGCTCCGACTCCTCCAGCTTTTTATCAAGCTCAGCATTGGCCATATTCACGGCGTCTATGGACTGCTTGTAAGTTTTGGCATCGATATCCTTGTTTTCAAAGCGCGAGGTGTCCGCTTTCAGGTTCTCCACAGCCGTGTCGGACAGGGCTTTTAACTCGGATACACTGGCAATTGCTGTATCCCATGCCTGTTTCGAAGCTTTGATCTCATCCCTGTTGTTGATCAGAAAGAGCTTATCTCCCTTGGATACTTTCTGACCGTCCTTTACATATATCTCCTGCACACGGCCTTTAACGAGAGACCTGACATCATAGGTATCAGTCCATCTGACCACTCCTGTAAAGGAAAGCTCCGACTTGTCTCTTATGTTTACGTTTCCGGGCAGCTCCGATACAGTGGCTGTCCCCGAGAAATCAACATTAGCCTCTTCTATACGGGTATATATGTGTATGCCCATACCCAGTATCACGGCAAAAAGTACTATAAATATTATAATCCTGCTTTTTTTCTTCATAAAGATTCTGACATCTTTTCTTTTTTCAATGCTCTCATCATACCCACAAAATTGGAGCATATGGTGAGTACATCAAAAAATGCTGTTGTATAGTTCATTATTACAATATCATACACCAGCCACATGAGTTGGCAAATATTCAGGATGATCTTTAACTCACTTTCTTTTTTGGTATCAAGCTTCCAGGTGAAAAGTGTTGTTGCAAATATCGGCAGCAGCTCACGCCATTTAAATCCGAGGAGAATCATGGAGATCCCGGCCACCACAACCTGCAGCAGCAGAAAGAAAACTATGGCGCGTTTTGATGTCTTCCATCTCAGAAAGTAGAGGTTCCTGAGAACTCCTACCATATCTGAAACAAAGCCGGAAACTCCTCCCAGTACCAGATTGCCTATACCCATGACGATAAACTGCAGGATCTGACCGATGAGGATATAGTTCTTGTTGTGTATGAAGCCTATCCCCACCATGAGAAGGGAACCTATGAGTCCCAAAACATTGCCTATTATAACTGTGTTGTTCATATAATCTCCATTCTAAAGTCTAATGGCCCAAAAGGCACCCGGTTTAACCGTAACCGAGTGCCCTGTCTCTATACGTGATCATGACAGCTGCATAGTTTTGTCTCTGGTTATGCCGACAACATGATTCTCCGTACTTATGATTTTCATAATATAATCAAGCTCTTCCTGAGTGGTAACTCCCTCACAGGCGAATGCATACATATTAAAGTTTTGGTAGTCATAAATCAACCTTAGATTATATTTTGTTATAAAATTGCTAAGTTCACTCGGATCCAGCTTCTCATCCACGGTTACTATCACTACATTGGTAAATGTTTCTGTCGCGGCTTCTCCCGTTCCAGTAGGATAGGTTTCCGTAACCGCTGCTGCCGTGGTGGTTTCCGGTGCACGTGTGGTAGGGAACGTAACAGAGACATTGGTCTCCGCCACTGTAGTTTCCGCCGGTAATGTCTCTACAACCGCTTCATCGGTTTCCTCTTCGGATTTTTCGGCATCATGTTTTATTACATTGCCATACTCATCAGTCTCCGGAAGCTCCTGTCCGTTCTCGTCTGTTTCATCTGATATAGCGTTGCCGTACTCATCGGTTTCCTCATGGATGATATGTCCGTACTCATCGGTTTCGGATTGATCCTTCTCAAGCTCCTCAGCAGAAGCTTCTGCACTTGAGGATTCCTGCTCCATGGATGGCAGCACACCGCTTATACCCCGGCGCATCATATCCCACTTGTCTTTGATAGTCGGACTGTTCACCAGTTCCTTGGCAGTATCGAGATCACCCGCATCCTCCAGCATACCGCTTATGGCATAAAAGTCGTAGAGTATGGTATCTGTATAGTAGTCAACCCCTGACCATATTCTGAGGAAGCTTTCCTGATCCAGTGTGCTTAAGGAGCTATAGTACTGGAGGACCTCAGGACTCACGATATCGAGTGTATAATCTCCTGCGTCCGCAAGCTTCAGGAGCATCACCGCCTGATGCAGTGTCTTCAGGGAAGCTCCTGCGGTTCCGTCTATCTCCGTCCATCTTTCTATCCTGTGTCTGAGCGCCGCTTTAAGGGAAGCCGTACCTGTAAGATCCATATCTTCTTCTGTATCAGCTTCCGACTTGCTGTCTCCGGCGGCTGTTATCACCTTGGCGGGCTTTGTTTCTTTTATTGTTGTTTTGGTCTTTTTTCCGTTTCCGCAGGCACTGAGTGCCGCAGCAGAGATGACGAGGGCTATGGCTAAGATGAACTTTTTCTTCATAATTTTCAACCTTTCACAGAAGTTGATACCGATTAGTTTGGTACTTTTATGTTGTGCAAGTGTGAGAGATACTTCATGACACTTATATCAAAAAATCTCACGCCGGGACTGCTCCCGACATGAGATAAATGCTTATTGCTGAAAGCAATCAAAATTTCCTGTATTATTGTATGATGTGAGTGTCAAAAGTATTTGCCACTCACTGATTAGCGCTAACGCACACATCCGTG
>DGVW01000069.1:704-26685 GCA_002396005.1 Oribacterium sp. UBA4274 | reverse complement strand
TCGCAAAGATCAGGACGATTGGAAACAGTTACTCTTCCAAGTTCTGCATCGTACCCGGCAAGAGCAAATCCGGTTCTTACAGCATCTCCTATAACATTAAGAATTGTAGTCAATGTTTAACTCCTTTTTGATAAACAAATTTCAGTCTTATGTGATTGAACATAGTCAGCGGATTGTACCATGCATCGCACTCCGGCAATCCTTTATGCAATAAAAAAGGTCTCCTTTTCGGGAAACCTTTTCTAAACGGAGATTTCTCCGTAAATATACTATTATATCGTATGATTAGCCACGAGACTCATACTGACCTGTCTGAGTAGATACGATAACCTTGTCTCCGATGTTAACGAAAAGAGGAACCTGAATATCTACACCAGTCTCAAGTGTTGCAGGCTTTGTAGCACCTGTAGCTGTGTTGCCCTTTACGCCTGGCTCTGTATGAACTACCTCAAGAGTAACCTTAAGAGGAGGCTCTACTGCAAATACCTTGCCCTGATAAGAATCAACACGTACTGTCTCGTTTTCCTTTACGAACTTCATAGAATCAGCGATCTCATCGTGTGAAAGTGCGATCTGTTCGAATGTCTCAGGGTTCATGAAGTTGTACATCTCACCATCATCGTAAAGATACTGCATATCCTGTCTGTCGATATGTGCTGGTGGGAACTTCTCTGTTGGACGGAATGTACGCTCTGTTACACCACCGTTGATAACGTTCTTAAGCTTTGTTCTAACGAAAGCTGCTCCCTTACCTGGCTTAACGTGCTGGAACTCAATGATCTGAACAACCTGGCCCTCGATCTCGAGTGTGACACCGTTTCTGAAATCACCTGCTGATACCATAAAATCCTCCTAAAAAATGAAACCACCGAATAATAACTATTCTGTTTTATCGAATTTTTATTAAATAATCGTGCTTTGTGGCTTCATGATAAGCCTCTCAGGGCATTCGAGCTCACAAAATACTGATACATTCTAATATATATGTATAACTTTTGCAAGACTTTTCTAACAGCCGAATTGCCTTCTTAAAATACGTCCTTAAGTGCTATAGTTTATTGTGTCATGAAAACTTGTAAACTGTACGGCTTCTTGTGATTTCACCGGCCTTTGCTATAGGCTGTGAAAAATCAGGAACATTGATAGCATTCGGGAAATACTGTGTTTCAAGGCAAACTCCTCCGCGATGAGGAACTACCTTGCCTGTGTTATCTTTTACATCTCCTTTAAGGAAGTTGCCTGTATATACCTGCATTCCGGGAAGCGAGGTATAAACCTTCATACTGCGTCCCGACTTTTCATCCTTAAGCTCCGCAGCGTAGAATACCCTGAGTCCAGCAAGTGAATATTTCTCACTTACTTCATCATGTGTCAAAGCATAATTATGATCATAACCGCCTGTATACCTAAGCTCATCAAAGTCTGCATCGATTCTGTCACCGATTTTATGGAAAGAACGGAAATCCATAGGTGTTCCCTCCACAGGGCTTACTGTTCCGTCAGGGATAGACTCTTTACCGCCCGGAGTAAAACAATCTGCATCAACTTTAAGCATTTCTGAAAGTATGTCAGAATCTTCACCAAGATTAAAATATGAATGATTTGTCGGATTGAATATTGTGTCTGCATCGCTCTGTCCCTCATAATCAATGATCAGAGCATCGTCTTCTGTGACAGTATATTTCACACGGATAGTCATTTCTCCTGGAAATCCCATATCCCCATCAGGACTCGATATCATGAAAGTAACACTTCTGTCAGTCAGATCACTTATCTCCCAATCACGGAAGCAAAGACAATCCTTTCCGCTATGGAGATTATTGTTACCATCATTTTTCTCAAGCTCATAGGTCTTGCCGTTTAATGTGAAGCGGGCGCCGCCTATTCTATTACCTACACGTGCCACACAGGCTCCAAAATAATATGGATTTGTTTCATATAACGACTTATCATCATAGCCGAGTATCATATGTCTGCTGCCCTCAGCAGAATCATAGATAATATCCTCTACTGTAGCACCCAGGCTAAGAACTTTAACAGTAACCTTTGTACCCTTAATAGATACTCTTTCCACTTTCCTGCCGGATGGCAGAGTAAACTTTTCCTTTCCCATAGTTCCCTCCAAAAAAATAAGGAACCACCCTTTTCATCGGACGGTTCCTTAATAAATCCAACAAGATATGTCTCTTTACAAATATAATCTTATAGAAAAATCAGCAAGACACACGTTCAAAATCTTTTGTTGTAAATGTATATTCTCTTAATTACTTCAATGCTTCTTTTATCTGCTCTGCGATACCTTCAGCATCAAGCTTATACTTATGAAGCAATTCCTTGGCCGGACCTGACTCTCCAAATACATCCTGCATACCTATCTTGGTTATCTTCACAGGATACTTTTCTGAAAGAAGCTCTGAAACCGCAGCTCCAAGACCTCCGATAACTGAATGTTCTTCTACTGTAAAAATCCTTCCGGTCTTTTTGGCAGCAGCGAGTACAAGCTCCTCATCCAGTGGTTTAATAGTATGTATATTGATGACCTGCGCACTGATGTTTTCTTTTGAAAGCATTTCTGCTGCATCAAGAGCTTCTGAAACCTCAAGTCCTGTTGCAATGATAGTGATATCACTTCCATCACGAAGTACCACGCCTTTTCCAAGTTCAAACTTATAATCAGGATTATCATTGATAACAGGTACAGCCAGACGGCCGAAACGAAGATATACAGGGCCTTCATGCTCATAGGCTGCAAGAACAGCGGCTCTGGCCTCTACATCATCTGACGGGTTGATAATAGTCATTCCTGGAATTGTACGCATAAGAGCAATATCCTCATTGCACTGATGTGTAGCACCATCTTCACCAACGGAGATACCTGCATGAGTAGCACCGATCTTAACATTAAGCTTAGGATAACCGATTGAATTTCTAACCTGTTCAAAAGCTCTGCCTGCAGCAAACATGGCGAAGGAGCTAATGAATGGTACGAAGCCACAGGTTGAAAGACCTGCTGCCATTGAAGTCATATTGCACTCGGCGATACCGCAATCAATGTGTCTCTCAGGAAATTCCTTCTTGAAAATCCCGGTCTTTGTTGCAGCTGCAAGATCTGCATCAAATACAATCAGATTATCATGCTTTTTTCCAAGCTCCACCAAAGCATGACCGTAACTCTCTCTGGTTGCAATTCTCTTTACTTCTGACATAATGCTTCACCTGCTTTCTCCAGTTCTTCCATGGCAATCTTATATTCTTCATCATTAGGCGCTTTTCCATGCCAGCCAACCTGATTCTCCATGTAAGATACACCCTTGCCCTTTAATGTCTTTGCGATGATGGCTGTTGGCATTCCCTTGGTCTCTCTTGCTTCCTTAAAAGCTGCACGGAGCTCATCGAAATCATTGCCGTTTTCCACATTGATAACATGGAAATTGAATGCCCTGAACTTCTCATCTATCGGATATGGTGAACAAATATCACCTATAGCACCGTCTATCTGAAGATTATTGTTATCCACGATCACAACAAGGTTATCCAGTTTTCTGTGTCCTGCAAACATCGCAGCTTCCCAGATCTGGCCTTCCTGGATCTCGCCGTCACCAGTCAGTGCATATACTCTGTAATCCTTATTTGAAAGCTTACCTGCGAGAGCCATACCGACAGCAGCTGAAAAGCCCTGGCCGAGAGACCCTGATGACATATCAACTCCAGGGATATGCTTTATATCCGGATGCCCCTGAAGATAACTTCCGGTATGACGAAGTGTCAGTAGATCTTCTACCGGAAAATATCCTCTGTAGGCAAGTGCCGAATAATATCCCGGCGCAGTATGTCCCTTTGAAAGAACAAATCTGTCTCTATCAGGATCCTTAGGATTCTTAGGATCTATATTCATCTCTTCAAAATAAAGAAGTGTAAATATCTCAGCCGCAGAAAGTGATCCACCCGGATGACCTGCCTTTGCACTATGTGTCGATGATACAATGCCTTTTCTGACATTCACAGCCATCTTCTGTAATTCTATATTTTCCATCTACATACCTTCCTTTTTAAATGTCATTGAGCCTTATCTCCTTTAAAAGCATGTTTGCAACTATTTCTCTATGATACACACACATAGAACAAATTGGCTACACATTTTCTCAAAAAAAACAGAAAGGCTTTTACTCACCAAAAACTGCGATATAGTCTTTCTTGAATTTTTCGATGCCGGCATCAGTAAGCGGATGTTTTGTCATAGCTTCGATAACCTTGTAAGGAATGGTTGCGATATCAGCTCCGGCAAGAGCACAATCAGTTACATGTATCGGATTTCTGATTGATGCTGCAATTATCTCTGTCTCATATCCATAGATGTCAAAAACCTGTGCTATCTCACGGATGAGATCAACTCCACGTACACTTATATCATCAAGACGGCCAAGGAAAGGTGATACATATGTAGCTCCGGCATTGGCAGCAAGGATAGCCTGGTTAACATTGAAGATCAAAGTTACATTGGTTTTGATTCCTTCCTTAGAGAGAACATTGGTGGCCTTTAAGCCTTCAACGGTCATAGGAATCTTAACTACCATGTTGGGATGGATCTTGGCGATTTCACGGCCTTCTCTGATCATGCCCTCAGCATCCTCAGTTGTTGCCTTAACCTCACCACTGATAGGACCATCTACGATAGAGGTGATCTCACGGATTACTTCATTGAAATCACGTCCTTCCTTTGCGATAAGTGAAGGATTGGTAGTAACTCCGCAGATTACTCCCATATCATTTGCTTTTTTAATTTCCTCAACATTTGCAGTATCAATAAAAAATTTCATAATCTCCTCCTCATTTCAAAAAGTCTTTCCTCACATTATTTAAAAGGATTCTCTGTAGGATATGGCAGAGAAGCTGGCTGATTGTAGTTCAGATCCTCTACAGGTACGCCGATATACTTGAACAGATCATAGAGTGCACTTCCGTAATGTCCAAAAGCAACTGCACCGTGATGCGGATAGTTCTTCTCGATCAGAACGTGGCGATAGAATCTGCCCATCTCAGGTATTGCAAATACTGCAATACTTCCAAAGGAACGAGTAGCAACAGGAAGTATCTCACCTTCAGCAACATATGCACGGAGAAGTCCGTCTGAAGTACTCTGTAAACGATAGAATGTTATCTCACCCGGAGCGATGTCACCCTCAAGTGTACCATTTGTAACCTCTTCAGGAAGTGAACGAGCCATGATCTTCTGGTTTCTCATCTCACAGGAAGACATTTTCTTAGAGCAGGTATTGCCGCAGTGGAAGCCCATGAACGTATCACTGTGCTTGTAGTCAAACTTGCCCTCTATGGATTCCTTGTACATATCCTTAGGTACGGAATTGTTTATATCAAGAAGTGTTACGATATCATCACTTATGCAGGTTCCGATAAACTCTGAAAGAGCTCCATAGATATCAACCTCACAGCTTACAGGAATGCCACGGCCTGTGAGACGACTGTTAACATAGCAAGGAACAAATCCGAACTGTGTCTGGAATGCCGGCCAGCATTTTCCTGCAATAGCTACATACTTGCGATATCCCTTATGTGCATCGATCCAGTCAAGAAGTGTAAGCTCATACTGAGCAAGCTTACGAAGGATTTCCGGCTTCTTGTTGCCTGTGCCGAGCTCCTCTTCCATATCCTTAACAACACTGTCGATTCTATCATCATCAGCATGCTTGTTAAAGGCTTCAAAAAGGTCAAGCTCTGAATTTTCTTCAATTTCTACACCAAGATTGTAAAGCTGCTTGATAGGAGCGTTACATGCAAGGAAATTCTGTGGACGAGGTCCGAAAGAAATGATCTTCAGCTCTGAAAGACCGATCATGGCCTTTGCAATAGGAACAAACTTGTGAATTTCCTCTGCGAGATCCTCTGCATCACCTACAGGATTTTCAGGGATAAATGCCTTGACATTTCTGAGCCTCAGATTGTAGCTTGCATTTAAGAGACCGCAATAAGCATCTCCTCTTCCATCCTGTAAGGAATCCTGTGTCTCCTCAGCTGCTGCAAGGAAGATCTTTGGCCCGTCAAAATGCTTTGCAAGAAGTGTTTCAGAAATTTCAGGTCCGAAATTTCCGAGATATACACAGAGGGCATTACAGCCGGCCTTCTTGATGTCTAGAAGCGCCTCAACCATCTGTATCTCGCTCTCAACGATACAAACAGGGCACTCATAAATCTCCTTTGTGTCATACTTCTTTCCATATGCAGCTACAAGAGCCTTACGACGCTCTACTGAGAGGCTCTCAGGAAAACAGTCACGGCTAACAGCCACGATACCAATCTTTACTTCAGGTACATTTGCAAAACTCATATTATCTCCATTCCGCTGCCTTTCCCGCAGCATAGACCACATAAAATGATTTATAAATTTTAAAGCTTTCCATATACATCCTTCAGTGCAGGATATAACTTACGGAAGCTCTGATATCTTTCCTCATATTTCTTCACCAGTTCAGGCTCCGGTTCGCAGGTGCTCTTCACTGATACGATGGCTTTGGCCGCATCCTCAACAGTTGCATATTTTCCATCGGCCACCATCGCAAGCATAGCGCCTCCCATGCCAGGACCCTCCTCACAGGTCGGGATATCGATGCTGATGTTCAGGATATTGGCTATCATCTTCTGCCATAAAGGACTCTTGGCACCGCCGCCGCAGATCATGGAATGCTCAAGACTTATACCCGCTGACCTTGCAGCTTCATACATATCTCTTGTGGCAAATGCTACGCCCTCAAGGACTGCCTGAACCATATCTTCTCTTCTTGTATCAAGGCTCATTCCGACAAAGGCGCCTCTCGCCATGGGATCATTCCATGGGCTTCTTTCACCCATGAGATATGGCAGGAAGTAAACATGATTTTCACCAAGCTTAACTATATCTTTCTGTTCCTCAGCATACCTGTCGGTTTTCAGGATATTGTCCATCCACCATTTATTGCAAGAAGCTGCTGAAAGCATGCAGCCCATGAGGTGATATTTTCCATCTGCATGGGCAAATGCATGAAGCGCATTGTTTGCATCAACCCTGAAACAATCCGATGTGATAAAGATGGTCCCGCTGGTTCCGAGGGAAATGTTACATTTGTTCTTTCCAACGGTTCCGGTACCTACTGCTGCCGCAGCATTATCACCTGCACCTGCTGCAATTACCACATCATGCTTCATGCCGAAACTGTCTGCAATTTCAGATTTAAGATATCCTACTGCCTCGTAGCTCTCATAAAGCTTCGGAAGCATATCCTCTGTGATTCCGCATAGACGGAGCATATCCTCAGACCAGCATTTATGCTCAACATCCAAAAGAAGCATTCCTGAAGCATCAGAATAATCTGTGCAGAAGCTTCCTGACAGCTTATAAGCAAGATAATCCTTCGGAAGCATTATCTTTTTGATTTTTGCAAAAAGCTCAGGCTCGTTTTTCTTCATCCAGAGTATCTTTGGTGCAGTAAATCCTGCAAAAGCGATGTTTCCTGTATAACCGGAGATCACTTTCTTACCAACTTCATCATTTAAATATCTGACTTCCTCGACAGATCTGCCGTCATTCCAGAGAATCGCAGGTCTTATAACATTGTCATCTTCATCCAATGTAACCAGACCGTGCATCTGACCACCAAAACTGATACCACCAACCTCTTTGGCATCTACTACAGAAACCAATTCTTTTAAACCATCAAGAGTCTGCCTGTACCAGTCCTCCGGATTCTGCTCACTCCAACCCGGATGTGGGAACGAAAGTCCATACTCTCTTGAAACCACATTTTCGATCTTACCATCCTCTCTCATGAGAAGAAGTTTCACAGCCGAGGTTCCAAGATCAATTCCTATATAATACATTTATTCACCTGTCCTTTTGCAACGTTTGCCATCCTCTATATTACTATTCTCTAAACAGCTCTTTCTTCACCTGACCTCTGGTTGCAAAAGGTCCTGCAATCGGGCAGACATCTCTATGGTCACCAAAATAGTCTTCATTGAACACTATCTCACTGCCGTCCGGATTTTCAAACCTCATTTCAGGTTCAAATGCCTGACCAAGAGTCTTGGTAGAGATGGTCTTTTCAGCCTTGTCAGGAAGTATGTCATAAAGATTTGTCACAAGTACCGGTTCTTCTATGCTTCCACCCAAAGACAGCTCTACCTTATGTGTCTCATCCACATAAGCATCCTTCTCCATGTCTCCGCTCTTTGCTCCATTGAAGTAGAGATTACCGGAAGCATCTACAGGGAAGTGCTCATAATACTTATCCTTTGCACCTTCGTCGGAGAATTTCCATGGTCCGAAATTCTTCAGATATTCTTCTGTTGTTGGATATCCGTCATATACAGAAAGACCGCATACAAAATTGTATTCCTTCTCTTCCTTTATTTCCTTAACATAATCTTTATAATCCTGCAGGATATCCTGCTGGACAAAAATGTTATTGTAGAAACGCATGTCACCATGATTGAAAGTCATAAATCCTGCCACATCTGTCTCATGAGGCACGTGATATGGTGTATAACGTGGTGTAGGAAGATATGCTCCGCCATTCTCTACGCCGGCATCAACATAAGTGATGGCACCGCCTATCAGATTATGTACGCAGGCTATACCCTGGGCACTTATACGCATTGATAAAGGAGATAAGAACAGATTATTGTCTAGAAGAGTCGGACCGTGAGATACCTCTACCCAGATATCCTCTCCAAGGCCCAGAAGACTTGTGATCCTGATGCCCTTAGGAGGAGTATTGTCATGGAACAGATTCTGAGAAACTCTTGTACCCTGAGCCTGCCAGTCGAGCCACATACCTCTTGTGCAGTGGTGTATATGATTTCTTCTGAATATCACATCAATTGCCGCATGCATCTTGATACCGCCGATTTCTGCTCCTGCCAGATCCTGCTTATTATTTATATTATGGATATGATTGTCCTCGATGATGGAGAAAACTCCGCCCATATGACCTACGATACCGGTCTGACCGCAGTGGTGTATATGACAGCGTCGGATAATGTGAGAACCTACTGTTTCCTTGGACCAGCCTTCATTTATTGCCTGCATTACACAGTCTCTCTGAGTCTGTGTACCGTCCTTAAGTCCGAAACGTGTCCACTTGTTTTCATCCTCAGGCTGCAGATACTTGCCGAGGCTGATACCGGAGCATCTGGAATCACTGATTTCGCAATCCTCTATGATCCAACCCTTTGACCAGTGAGGTCCTACCATTCCATCCTGATATGCGGTAGGTGGTGCCCAGGTTGTCGCAGCCTGCTTGATAGTAAATCCGGAAACTGTTATATAGCCTATACCCTCTTTTGATGGCATGAAGCAGTTTCTGCGGACATTGAACTCCATGTTGTGCTTTGTAGGATCGTCTCCGATATTAACATAAATAAGAGTAGTATCCCCATCCTGTTCTGTATACCACTTACGTATAGAAACCTCTTTAGGCTCCCAGGACATAGGCGCCGGTTCAGGATTCAGAACTTCTTCCTTCTTCATGACTTCGTAGAGCTGTACACCGTCTACATATACTTCACCGGTGTGTACAGGAAGCTCAGCAAAGTACCAGTCTCCCTTTACAACTGTGGTATAAGGGTTGTAATCCCCGAAGAGTCCGTTTCCGATGTGAGCCACATAGGTATTACCTTCATAATGCTCCCATCCTGTAAGCATTTCCGCTCCGGTTATAACTGCACCGCCCTTAACTTCTGAACGGTAAGTAATACGGCTGTCCGGTGTTCCTGCATTGGCAGGATCTACATACTCACGATATACTCCTGGAGAAACGATAACCTCATCACCGGGTTTTGCAATTTTTGCAGCTTCTGAAATCTTCTTGAAAGGTCTCTCTTTTGTACCGTCACCGCTTCGAAACGCTTTCTCTGATACATAATATATCATCTTGTTTTTTCCTTTCTCTTTCGTTCTTTTCTTCTTCCAGTTCTCCGAAAAACGGCAGATAAAACAGTGCATTCAGAAATGCTTTAGTTCCATACTAAATCACACTCCATCTATGATTTAGCTGTATTATATTTTCTTTACCCTCGTTAAAAATATAAAGTATCCAACTATTTTATAAAGAATCTTTCTATTTGATTATTTTACTCAACCCATCCCGGGATCAAAATAGACGGGTTCACCCCTACAGCCTTTTTAAAGGCCTTACTGAAATAGTAAATGTCAGAAAATCCACATTGCTCTGCAACCTGAGAAACACTGTATTCTCCGCTGTATAACATGTTTTTAGCTATTTCAATACGAATCTCCATAAGCTTCTGATTGAAACTCACACCGGTAATCTTTTTAAAGATATTTCCATAGTAGTTTGGATGAAGTCCGTAATAATCAGCAGCACCTGTTATACTGAGAGGCTCATGATAATGTGTTTTCATGTACTTGATCGTCTCTGTGATCCGGGGATCTACCTGTTCACTTAACTTCTTTTCATAAACAGACATCACCTCCGCAACATACAGACACGCGAGTCCGCGGGCTTTAAGCTGATATCCCGGTTCTCTTAGCTTCCACACCTCTTCCAGGTCATGAAGTATCTCGAGAACCTTAGGCTGCTGCCGTATATTGGTAATGGTATCCATAGGCAGCTGCACATCCTGCCCCTGAGTATCTTTAAACATCAGATTTACAGCATAGCATTCCATCAGATCATCAACGACGCACTCTGCCTGACGCCGTGATCCTTTGGGAATGTAGATAATATCTCCTGCTTTTGCTATATAAGTCTTGTCATTGATATGATAGACCGCCGCACCTTTTACAACATATGTGAAATCTGTAAAGGGGATGGTCATGGGTGTGATACACCATTCCGGGGTGCACTTTCTATGGATGAAATAATGCACCTCCGGAACGAGATTGCTGTAATTGTATACGTTCATATTATTTGTTATTTAGCCCTTAACGCCGGAAGCAGCTATACCTTCTGTAAAATATTTCTGTGCCACAAAGTAAAGAATAATAGCCGGAAGCAGTGCTATGAAAGACATTGCGAGTATCTGGTTCCATGCAACTACACCACTTGATGTATCTACAGACATCTTGAGTGCCAGTGATACAGGATACTTCGCTAGACTTGTGATGTAGATGAGCGGTCCGAGGAAATCATTGAAACTCCAGATAAACTGGAATATAAGGCAGCTAACTATAGTCGGCTTAAGTACCGGTAATATGATGAATATAAGGCGCTGGAATGAATTACATCCGTCAAGAGTTGCCGCTTCATCTAGATACGTAGGTGTTGATCTCAGGAACTGTATGATCATGAATACGAAGAAGGGTTCATTGGCAAACACTGATGTTGCAATCAATGGGATATAAGTATCCAGAAGACCGAATTTCTTCCACATGAGATACAGTGGTATACGGATAACTACCTGCGGTAAAAACAGAGTAGACATAAACAATGCAAAAAGTATCTTTTTAAACGGAAACTCAAATCTTGCAAAACCGTATGCAACCAGTGTACTTGATGCCACTGTAAAGAAAATCTTCGGAATTACATACATAAAAGTATTGAGATAGTACTTTCCGAAATTGTACTGTGTTCTGGTGTGCCAGCCATCTGCGTAAGCTTTAAAGTCAATATGCGACGGAATAAAACTAATGGAAGTAAATATTTCACTATTGTCCTTAAAGGTTCCACCGATCAGCCAGAGGATCGGATAAATCATTATGAAAGCTCCTACTGTAAGGATTATATAGCGGATGGCTTTACTGATTTCTTCACTCCGTTGTCTGCGGAGTTCTCTGGACATAGTTCTTTTATTATCTGTACTCATACTATCAACCCTCATCTCGTAGGCACTATTATTTGTATTCATCTCATCAACCCTCATCTGAATAGAATACCCACTTATCCTGTGTATAGAAAAGAACAAGTGTGATCACAACGATAATGCTGAACAGAACCCAACTTGCAGCACTTGCATAACCCATTCGATAATATTTAAATGCGTTATCATAGATAAACATGGAGGTCATGTAGGTTGCATTTAAAGGACCATTTCCTGTTACCAGATATGGACCGTTAAACTCCTGGAATGCGTTGTTTAACTGCATTACCAGATTAAAGAAAATAGTCGGTGTTATCAGCGGGATGGTGATGGTAAAGAACTGACGGAACTTTTTAGCGCCATCCACATCTGCTGCCTCATAAAGTTCCTTAGGAACATTTTTAAGTGCCGCAAGGAATATGAGCATTGATGAACCAAACTGCCAGATCTTCAAAAGAATTATGATGGTCATGGCTCCTGCAGGTCTTGAAAACCAGCCAATAGGCGCAATACCAAATCTACCGAGAATGAAGTTTACTACACCATTCTGCTGGAACATAAATCTCCAGAGGACTGCAACTGCAACGTTTCCTCCCAGGATAGAAGGAATATAATAAGCCGTTCTGTAAAAACGGATACCTTTCAGTTCAAAATTCAAAATAAATGCAACTATAAGTGAAAATGCCAGCTGAAGCGGAACTGTCATAAGTGTATACACAAAGGTATTATTGATTGTCTTGATGAAATCTTTCTTTGTAAAAAGGCTGATGTAATTGTCTATGCCAACGAAATGTGCCGAACCAATCAAGTTATAATCGGTAAAACTTGTTACTAAAGCATTTAAGAAAGGATAGGCTGTCAGGAATACGAATCCAATGAGCCATGGAAGAATGTATAAAAGGCCAACTTTACTCTTATTCATATATGTTCTCCTAGATACAGCTGCCGGAATATGTCCGGCAGCCGGATTCTTAATTAACTTACTGGTTCTGTGCCTTCAGTGCCTCAAGGGCTGATGCATTAGCTTCATATATTGCCTTACCGCAATCCTCAGCTGAGATCTGTCCATACTCGAACTGCTCATAGTTCTGCTGATAAGCATTGTTGAAATCAGCAGCTTCAAAGAATGCAACCTCATTGATGACATCAGCCTTGTCTGTGAAATCGTAAGCTTCCTTAACGATACCTGTTATCTGTCCGTCCTCTTCCAGTGTCTTCTGAGCAGCCTTGGAAGCTACCATGCCTCTCTTTGTACCCATGATCTTGACCCCCTCAGGATCATTCAGGATGTACTGAAGGAACTGAGCTGCTTCAGTAGGATTCTTGCAGTTCTTGTCAATTGCAAGAAGAAGTGAAGGTTTTGCCATAGTACCCTTGAACTTGGCATCATCGATAGTAGGAAGATCAGCAATTACAAGTGTATCTCCTTTTTCCTTTAATGTTGCCTCATTGGATGCAACACCACCGGTCCACTCCATAACACCAAGGTAGCCTGCGTTAAGGAACTTCTCATTCTGGGCTACAGAAACAGGATCGTTACCAACATTTTCAACATAATCCTCTCTTGAACAGAAAACATGTTTGTCAGCCATGTCCTTGTACCACTCTACTGCATCCTGATAGTCCTCTGCTGTCCAGTTCATGGAGTAATCATCATTGAACTCGGCTTTTCCTGTCTTCTGCTGGAGATAGTAGGTAGCTGCGAAACGGATGGTCGGGCTTACTACAAGATAGTTATCAGGATCCTTTTCAGTTACGATTGCAGCATCTTTCTCATAGTCCTCAAATGTCTTAGGCAGCTCTGTGATGCCGTATCTTTCAAATGCTGACTTGTTGAGATAGAATCCCAAAGTGTTCTGACCGTAAGGAATTGCTTCCTGAACTCCATTCATCATTCCCGTCTTCAGGAAATTCTCATCATACTGTGTAAAATCAAATGTATCTTTAACTGTGTTTAAATCCAGGAAACCATCACCCTTAGAGCCAAAGGTTGCCAGCCAGTCATAGTTCAGTGTCATGACTTCAGCATTGGTCCCGCCTACATAACGGGTTGCAAATGTCTCCTGCAGATTATCAAATCCACTAGGTTCACCTGTTACTGTGATTCCTGCTCCATTTGAATTGTTGAAGTTCTCGATTGCCTGCTGTGTTGCCTGATGGCGGTCGTCATTGCCCCACCATGAGAAACGGAGCTGTACGCCCTTACCATCTCCTGCTGAAGCCTGCTGCGCATTTCCTGCACCTGTTGATGCCTCAGGAACTTCATTTGTTGTGCTGCATCCTGCCATAAGTGATGCTGCCATAGCTGCTGCTAAAATACCTGCTAACTGTCTTTTCATTTTACTTACCCCTCCATTACTGAGTATATAAATTCATTTTTTATTATCTGATTTGAAATTATTTCACGCATAGATTTGTCTATGCTGTACATCTTCTATTCCCGACTTACGATAGAAATAAGTGTTGATGGTGTCTCTCCACTCAATAGCTGTCGCAAGCTGTTTCTCACTTCTCGTAAGGATATTGTCATAATCCGTATCCTGTATTTTGCCCTTCAGGCTTCGGATAAAGGAGATATAATTTTCTACCCTCTCTACACCCTCAAAATGTGTATCATATATATGCTGTATCACTGTTTTTCCGGAATGAAGAACATGATCATAGGAGACATGATGCATAAATAACAGAAGTTCGTCAGGACATGTATTCAGATCTTCATACTCTTTAAACCGACTGTCTGAATAACGTCTTGTATACCCTGTTCCTGAACCAAGGCTTCGCTCACGTCCGATGCCGTTGCGATCCGCATAGTGATATGTGCCCCATCTGTCATATTCGTATCCGTCAACATCAACCCCATAATGGATATTTGGTCTGCACATGAACCCTACTCCCAAAGGACAAGTATAATCCTCATAGGTTTCACGAGAAGTCATAAGCATGTTGACCATCTCATTCTCATCTTTTTCACCAAGTGAAAATGTCAATCTCACCCATCTTCTTGCGATTTCTTCAGATGATAGGGAATTGTCCCAGCACATAAGACCATATCCAAAAAGATTTGCCTGAGCCAGCTTGTTTCCGGTCCAGTTTTCATCCATACCTACATTAACAACTGCTGCGATTCCGCTGTTTTTCTTAACCGGTGAAAAGTCTCTCACGATATCCTTAACGAGCTCGCTTCCGTCATACTTCGTGTCATAATCCATAACTTCTTTCCACATCGGAAGCAGGAAGCACTGATCTATCTGGTGTCCTGTGTATTCCTGTGTAATCTGGAATTCAAGTATCTGATTGGTTTTATGCAGCACTCCGAGCAGCGGAGAAACCGGCTCACGGATCTGGAAATCTATAGGTCCGTTTTTGATCTGAAGGATAACATTATCAGCGAACTCTCCATCCAGTGTGCTGAACAGATCATAAGCTGCATTAGCGCGATCAAGGCTTCTGTCCTTCCAGGACTGCTGACAATTGTATACGAAGCATCTCCAGATAATGATTCCGCCGTGAGGAGCTATAGCTTCGCCAAGCATATTTGCTCCATCTGCATGAGTCCTGTTATAGGTGAAAGGTCCCGGTTCTCCTTCTGAATCCGCCTTCACCAGAAATCCGCCAAACTGAGGTATTTCCTCATATATGCTGTCCGCGATACCTGACCACCATCTTTTGACTCTTTCATCGCAAGGATCTGCGGTATCAAGTTCCCCGACAGTGATAGGCGCTGCAAAATTTATCGATAAAAATAATTTAATGCCATAAGCTTCAAAAATATCTGCTATTTTTCTAAAATGCATAAGTGCAGGTTTCTCAATAAAGAATGTTTCCCTGTGATGAACATTTACATTATTTACAGATACAGCATTGATTCCGACAGAACAAAGAAGTCTGGCATATTGAGTCAAAAGATCAAAATCGTCTCTGAATTCATTGTTGTTATAAAATATCGAATCTCCTGCGTAGCCTCTTTCGATAGACCCATCAAAGTTGTCCCAGTGATTCAGCATGCGAATGTTCTGATCTGGAATGGAAGTGTACGGATAATCTGCCTTTCTTTCCCCTGCGAGTATCTCATAGAGAGCAAACAATCCATGCAGGTATCCAATCTCTTCAGACGCCAGAATCTTTATTTTGTCACCCTCACGCAATATCCTGAAGCCGTCTTTAAGCTCATCTTCTGTTTTTACAAACTGCAAATCGCTATCAGTTTCACTATTGGCCTCTGCATTTGGAAATAATCGAGAAATTTCCATACAGATTGTATCATGGATCATATGAGATTTATTCGAGAAATCTTCTATTGAAAATGTCTTAAATCGGCCTTTGATTGGCTTATTAAGCCAACACAAGTCTCGCTTTGTTGCAAATTCTATTTCCATTTTTCACAATTCCTTTTTATTACTTCTGAACTTTTCGTTCATTTTTACTATATAATAGCGGAATTGATTATCTTGATAAATGGAAAAAACAATGTCGATTTGTAAAAATCAAAGATTATTTTAAAATAATTTGCTATGTCCAAATTATCTTTAATTTGTATAAATGTGTGGCAAAAAAGAAAGCCCTTGCAGTTATAGAAAGTGTAAGTTCTAAACTGCATCCGGCTTTCTTTTTTCATAAATATCGAATTGTCAAAAACAATATGACGTGATTGTTGTACCGCTGAACTACCTGCTGATTCAGCAAAAACTATTAATCATTCTGACAACACTTTAAAATAAAAGGGCTCATCGGAAACTTTTCAGAATTATATACGAGTCCACCATGATTCGTATCATCATAAAGATACCTGATTTCTTTGATATTCTGTTTTGGCACTGTTGTAAAAAGCTCTATCCTGTTATCTCCTAACTTTACTTCAGCATCAATCAGATTACCATCAGTATCACATACTGTAAAATCCTTTATCTCATCCCCCTTATCCTCTGAAGCCGCATATATTCCCTCTGCATGTGTGAGTCTTATCTCAATCATGCTTCCATCAGGGTTGTCCGTGATATCGAAACTATACGGTGCCGGCCCTGTATACTCACCCTTCATGTCATAAACCATATGAAGAGCCTGAGCAGCAAGACGTTCACCTATCCTCTTCTTTCCATGTGGATGAAGGTCATTGTCTTCCCCAAGGTCCATACTAACGATCATTCCCGTACAGGTTTCATTTGCCGCCAGCCTTTGACACTCACGAAGAGGCGCCCACTTTCCGGAGATACCGCTGTAATTCTCGTTATAGTTTGGAAGCTGAACAAAAATATACGGAAGTTTATCATCTTTCCAGAGCTTTCGATATCCCTCAATCTGTCGTTTCGTCAGATCCAGATAATCCCATTTGAGAGGAGCATTTTCCTCCCCCTGATACCAGACGATGCCCTCTACGGGATAATTCGTGCAAGGAGCACACATGGCATTAAACAGTCCGGTTGCTTTCCAGTTAACGAAGTCAATCTCCGGACTGCAGCCACAAGTGGCCCCGACTTTATATCTCCAGGAACCTTTAAGATCGACAACGCCCTGGTCATTAAACAGAAAATAACCCTTACCCGGTGTCCAACGGCCCTGTCCTTTTTCTACGATAAGTCTGACAACGAGAGTATTTATTCCGGCATGTAATACAGCCTCCGGCACATGATATTTTCTCGGAGGATACTGATACAATGTCTCACCGATTTTCTGTCCATTTAGATACATAGTATCTGAGTCCACCATAGTTCCCATCCATAATTCTGCAGGTTTACCGGCCATTTCCACAGGCACATTGAACTTCTTTTCAAACCAGATGCTTCCGGTAAATCCATTAAGCTCAGTATCTTCAAATACAACGGGAAGATTTATACATTTGTCCTCGTCATCTCCGATACCTGATTGCCAGGAGTTAATGATTCCCTGATCCGCTTTATCCAGCTCCTCGTGCCACTTCATGGTGCCTTCTTCATTTTTCCTTATCTGCCCTGCAAGATACTCATCATTACCGTATAAATCTGCTTCTGCAAGAAGCTCATCGTATCCTTCAAGCATCTCCCTGGACATCCACCCATGGATTCTTGATCCTCCCAGAGAGGCATGAAGTATTCCCACACAAAGCCCTGTTTTCTCCCGGAGCTTTCTCGCAAAGAAATATGCTGTAGCTGAAAATGAAAGTATGTTGTTTGGTTCTGCCTTTTTCCACTCCCCGCTTTCAGGCTCCATAAGCGGCCCATGATAATTAACAGCAGTATCTATTTTGAAGATACGTATTCCATCATCTGCACAATCGGAAAGTATCTCCGGATAACTGTCTTTAACTCGTTCCATCATGAGATCCATGTTGGACTGTCCTGAACAGTACCATACCGCCCCTACCATGATATCTTTGACTGTCACTTTGTGATTATGATCATCCGATACTGTAAGCTCATATGGTCCGCCGGCTTCATGTACAGGAAGCTCGATATCAAACCGACCGTTCCTCCCGATTTCACCGTACCCGGTAAAATGATCAAAAACCGCTGTAACCTTTGCTCCCGGCACACCGTAGCCCCATATTTGGATAGGTTTTTTGTGTTCAAGCACCGCACCGTTACTCAAAAACCTGGTCAGTTTTAAGGAAATTGTCTCCTGTATATTTTTTATATCTGTATTTTTTTCATATGAATTCTGTTCCATTGTGATGCCTTGCCCCTCTGAAAATGTAATCATATCGTTGCTTTGTCTCTCCCATATGATTTCACAAATTTATAAATAATGATAGTATTTTAACAATATTTTTTAGAAAAAAAGCCGAAATCGGTTTTTCGATTTCGGCTTAAAATGTCTTAGTTTATATCACTTTAAAATGTTTACCTATAACACGTGGAAAGAGAAGTATACCTCTCGTTAGATATTGAATCATATAGTTTTATGATTTAGTAATGTATCACATCGTTTTCCGCTTTTATCTTTTCAATTACTGATTTAGCTTCGTCGCTGGCAAAGTAATTGAAGGTCGTTTCCGGAACAAGATTCTTCACCGTCTCCATATCACCATCATGTATAGCCTGTCTGACAGTGGAAGCCGAAATAGCTTTTCCATCAAACTCTTTTCTCGGAATGATATGACATTCAACTCCGGATTCAGGAAGAGCTTCTGACATTATGTCGTTATAAATGCCTGTAACGAGAGATGTCGGCTCATCTCCCACAAATCTTGCATTGATACAGAGCTTCCCCGATATACCGCTGAAAACCTCAAGATCTATACCTGCCTGACTCTTGATGACAGCATTATCTCCTTTCTGGAAATATGCCGGGAAAGTAGCTGAGCTTATTATATACGAACCGGAATCATGATAGATGATGTTTTTGAATCCGGCGGTTCCTTCCTCAATAAGTTTCTTTCTCACTTCAAAGGGAACCAGACTCGCATCTTCCGAAACCATGAAAAGATGAAGTATATCACAACCTTCAACAGCTTTCTCTACAAGGTACTGATGTCCCAATGTAAATGGATTGGCATTCATAACTACTGCGCCAATCTTTAGGTCTGTTTGTGACTTTGCTCTGTCACTGTTTCCTGAGTCACAACCGGAACCGGTATCTGAAGCATCACCGTCTAAAACAGACAGATACTTGGCAGCTTTTTCTGATGTCATATTCTTTAGCTGCTCAACAGACTCTTTCCTAAGCTTCTCAAGATAATCCGAAAAACCGGTTCTCTTGTTCTCCATAAAAACTATATTGGACTCTTCCATACGGGCTATCTCTCTGAACCCGAGGCTCTGGAAAAACTGCGAAGTATTGCATTTGGTATAAAGGAACAGGTGATAGTTACCCCTTCCGTACTGATACTCGATAAGATGAGAAACGATATCATTCATGAGAGCCTCACCCTGATGGTCTGAACTAACCGCCATACATCTTAATGTATTACCAAAACAGCTACCGGTGGCGATGACATTGTAATCATCATCCAGCATCGCCGCTGTATAATCAAGATGAGCATCAAGGTGAATGCCTTCCCTCTCCAGTAACTGTTCAACTTGTTCCATCATATATCGGTCACGAGGACCCACCGAAGATATTGCATAATTTGCTTCTGACATTGTATTATCTATTATCCTTTTCTGTTTATTATTGTGCGAGATTTCAAAACGCATTCAACTGCGTTTTGAAACCCTATTCCGGTTAGGTTCGGCCTTTGGTAGGCCTTCACCTAATCCCTTCGGGGATTTATCCGCATTTTTTAATGCGGATGCCGCCCAGCCGGCGAGGCTGGTTTCGACTCCGTCGAAATCAAACGAAAATGCCTGTGCGAAGCACTTTTCTATGGCATTTTCTCTTTTTTGCCATGTCGGTCGGAGTTTTCCTGATGGAAAACTCTTTTTTACTTGGCCGTTCCCGCTGCGCTCCGCTTGGTCTGCACCGGGTCTGACCCCCGGCGCAGATTTTGCTTCGCAAAACAGTTTTTCCTGGCAGAAAAACTGCCATGTCGGTCGGAGTTTTCCTGATGGAAAACTCCTCCACTCTCTAAAATCTATGGCCGCCGCCTCCGCCGTGGTGGCCTCCGCTGCTATGGTGGCCGCCACTACTATGGCCGCCACTGTGATGGCTTCCTGATGATGAAGAAGATGGCGGCGAATATACCTTGGTCTGTGATAAAAAGTTTTCCGTCACCTTTCCGATGCTGAAGGTTTGTAATGCATGAAGCATCATATCTCTTGAAGATTGCTCCTTCTTATATGCCCTGCGTGATAAAACCAATAATCCAAAATTCATAAGCAGTGCCAAAACCAAAGCCAAGATAGCATTACTCGTATACTTCATAGGCTGTGCGATGTGCTCTCCCTGAAGGACTCTTCTCATCTGATCAAATACAAGACTTGCACAGCCATAGTAATCACCTTTACCCGCCAGCTTATAAACATTATCTGTGATGGTAAGCGCCTTACCGTCATTAACCGTTTTATATAGATTTCCGTCACTATGTATGTATATCTCTCTGTCATACATATCAATCATGAACATTGTTCCGCTATCCCAGTCAAAAAGTTCCTGATATCTCTTCTCAGTATAATAAGCTGTAGAATATGTATGATGCTCGTCAATGGTTGCTAAGGCAGCATTTCCATAATCCGTAATTGGCATCATCTCTTCCAGAAGATTGTCTTCCTCCTCATCAGTGAACAGATCCGCTTCATCACATATATAAACAACATATCCTGTATCAGGATTCTGGTATTTATAATAGTTTTCATCAGTATACGATATCTTGTACTCTTCAGGTTCTTCAAATGTCTCATCCATATGATCATACTCAGCACCTGAATCATACTCTGTATACTCCGTTTCCTCCGGCTGTGTCTCTATATTGTCTGCCCATGACTCTGAGGCAAACACAAACACTATGATAATCACAGCCATCATAGCTCTCAGAAATCTGGAAACCGGATTATTTCTCATTATTCTTTTATTGACCTTAAATTGTCGCAGCTTATGGAGTAAAATGCCAGACAGCAGTATATTCATTGTCTTATTCTTTGTATTACGCATGAACATTACCTCCATCTCTGTCAAAGTACTCAGGAATCGGATGTGTCGACAAAAGATTATATTTTCTGATCATTCCGGTTATAGTCAGCACTGCACCGGCAAAAACAGCCGTACTTGCTACATAATAGTAAATGTCATCAATAGGATTCCAAACAAATGTTATAACGGCTATAATAATGCCTCCTACTATGCCCCATACATCAAAGCAGGAATAGCTTTTCTTCTTTTTTGCTTCAGCTTTACCTTTGTTCTTTGACTTGGTCTGCTTCTTTCCGTTGTTTTTCTCATTGATCATATCAACTAAAAACCAAATCCCTATTATGCCCAAACCGAACACAATAAATGGCCAGAAGTCCACAATCAGATACAAAAGTCCCAGAGCCATATTCAGTACCCAATATGCCGCAAGCAGATATACGATTATATCTACAAATCCAAATGAGCTTTTCTTCTTGGCAGTTTTGAAGCTCGAATTCTTGAAGGCATTATTCTGTACAGTTTCTCCGGAAGCAAGCTTCCCACCAAGTCTCACTGCAGCATAACCCTGATCGTTCAGTCTGTTCTCCCGGGCATCAATGTTCTTTATCTCCTTCATATAGATCAAAAGGATGATAAGTGAAAGTACGATTGAAATAAACAATGTGACATGAGCCTGCAATGTCAGCCCCAGATTCAGCATAAAAAATATCGGTATAGCCATGACAGCCGAAACCAGATAGAACTTTTTATAGTCCACCGGAACATCTGCTGATATCTTGCCGCTTACTCCATTCACCACAGAATAGCACACTCTGTCATCCTTTCTGTAGGTCAGGAACCATACCGGAAGCATCGCCTCCTTTTCACCCTCATACTTGAGATTGACGCTTGCCTTTGCACTATCCGTATTGCTGAGGCTTTTCTCATTTCTTTCAAGGCCGTTCTTAAAACAGTTCGAGTCTAAACCATCATAAATATAATTGAGAACTGCAGCCTCAGCGTCATCCTGATATACATTGGACGGCACATCCGGAACATCTGCATAGAATCCGCACAAAAACGATGGAGTAAACTCCACCATGTCTTTCGATTCATACGGTGCTATGACCTCCGCGATATGATCATCAAAAGAGCTTGATGCATCAAATGCAATTCCCTTGAACTCACCCTCTATCCCCACTGACAGGTTATATTTATCCGTGTAGATATAATTTCCTTTACGCTTTGAACGTGTCGCAGGAATCTGAGCCTCCGGTCCTACTTTGAAATCATAGACCCAATATGGCATGTAAATGCCTACGAAATTAGACAGGGCTTCAGGATCTGTATACTCTTTAGGTACATAAAGTGCACCTTTCATATGCTTTACAAACCTATCTCTGCAATCATTCTTATCAATTCTGAACGGTATGATTTTCTCAGGTTTTCTCTCATTTTTAATTCTTGATGAGAATACAGCAGGCTGCCCGCAGTAACTGCAGAATCCTGTTGCGCTTAGATTTGTACTGGAAATTTCCGCGCCACAGCTTTTACAGGTAAAAACAGTTACCTGATATTCATTTTTCTTTGGTACAGCAGCTCCTCCTTTAATGTCAGCATCTTCATCATTTCCTGTATTAAGTATGTTATTACGATCGTCCGATGAAACTTTGATTTCACCCGCATCCTGATCTTTATTCACCGAATAAGGATCAAAAGTACTGTCACAATGTTCACATTTCAAGAGCTGTGACGTTATATCAAATCGCAGATCTCCTCCACAGTTAGGACACTCATACATAATTAATCCCCTCCAGTTTTAACAGCAGTATGGTCACAGCCAGAATATCGGCCGCACCTCCCGGACTGATATTTTTCTCTATACATTTCAGGTTAAGCTCCTCTATGAGAACCAAGCCCTCTTCACTGAAACACGCTCCAATATCTAATATTCTTTTACTTTCCTCCTTAAGCCATTGCATATCTTCATATGAACTTCTGGTGAGAACATTGGTATCCGAAAGCTCCGACATTATGGCGATCAGAGTACTGATGTTAACAGCATTTTCAAAATGTTCATCTCTCATACTTCCGGCATCATCCAGGAGTGACTGACGTAATGAAGCTTTCGATGCTATATCTCTCCTCAATTCCTCGTCTGATGTAATAGCAAGAAACTTTCTCATAGCAGGAATTCCTATCTCTCTGATGACAGGAAAACCTTCAATTGCCTGCCCACGGATTCCTCTCTCACCATACCTATGGTAAAGCTTCTCGCCATGTGACACAGGTTCACGTATTTTCATATCTTCAAAATCCTTTTCCAGAATCCGTTTTGTCATACGGCATCCCATATCGAGGATTTTGTCAGCTTCAAAAATCTGTCCTCCAGCTCCCTCAGACAGCTTTGCATCAACCAGTATTCCTGCAGCACAAAGCAGTATACCCATTGTAAATATCATTCCTTTATGGGTATTTACATTTCCGGTTGCTCTATTCATCGCCTTTTCAGCTTCAATGCCTATTCCGCGAATGTCTAAAAATATCTGTTCCTCACGTGTAAACTCATTATCTTCATAACCTTTGGAAGAAGCATTCATTCCGGCCTTGAACATTTCCACAAGATACGGAGTTATGGCCTCTGTACTTGCAAGAAAGGTTTCATAAGTCATATCCTTATGTGAACCTGTATCTCTGCGATCCACCAGACCGGGTTTTGGTGTAGCATAAACTTCTCCAAGAAGTGCATTTCGGACATACCACCCGACGATTTCCACAATTTCCTCAGGGTTATGCACTGTTTTTGTATCTTTAAACTGCATGTGATTTTGTACTTTTGACCCTTACATCATAAAATTTTAAAACTGTTTCTGCTCTCTGACCGCTCTGATGATTCCATGTATTTCTTCAACCATTTCCCCAATGGTATGAGTACGATTGCGAGCGCAAAGATGAGCTTCCAGTTCACACATGAGGCACTTACGAGGGCCCATACCAAACTCCTCCCGGCTCACCTTACTGCCATCAGTTCTCAAAACATCTATGTCAAAGATGCGTCCCATTCTGTCAGCTTCTTCGATCTCACACATAGCTTTTTTTATATCAACTGCATCGCCCTTTACAGATGCATAAAAAACATATCCGGTTACATTTTCTTCCACCGCATCTTTGTTTATCATCAGGCCATAATCGTCCAGTTTACCTTTGATTCTCTTTATCCCCTCATCAAAAGCCCACTTAAAATCTTCACTGACTTTACGAGGTCCCGGAATGTTAAGCATAAAACAAACCACAGGATTACCTATAGAACTTATAAGCTCTCTCTGCATCTCAACTCTATGATCCCTTGCCATAAGCATTTCAGGAACCGTTACTTCATGATTAAAAAAATCTCCATTCATATACTTCTATCAGCACTTTCAATTTAATATTTGTCAGGTTAACTCTGGTACATTGAACAATAGAACTCTGCCCCTCCCGAGCACAAATGTGTGCATGCCTCCATCATTAGTGAGTGATAAATACTTTTGACATTCACATCATAGAGTAGAGACCCGGTAAACGCTGTACCAGCTATAGTGTCCCTTTACATTAGTTATAATGCAATTGCCTTTTTTATCTCTTCCTGAACCTTCAGAAACAATTCTTTTCTATATTCCATCGATTTCTCTTTATCCTTTATGAAATATGTCGGCATCTGTTCTGGCGGAATCAGATATCCCGGAAATGCTATCCTGTCAGGTGCGCCAGCATCCAGGCATTTTATGAGTTCCTGCTCCAGCAAATCATCTTTCAAACTTCCACATTTTTTCTTACCTGCTTTTTCTCTAAGCTTATCAAGATACTTTTTGAACTCATCCTTACGGTTTTCAAGATAAACTATATGATCCGTTGAGACTATAGGATATAATCCCATATGTCCAAATACTCCCAGGTTCTCAGGCTTAGTAAACCCTATAAAATGAACACTACCTTTATTGTACATTGTTTCATACAGCTTAGACATCAGGTCATTAAGGAGTCCCTGTCCATGATGATTCTGAGACACCGCAACACATTTAAGGATGATCCCACTCATAGACCCGGTGGCAGCTATTTCACCCGTATTTTCATCCATTATGCAAGCTGTATAAGTTATATTTTCATCATAGTCGAGGCCCCTGTCTTTCAGGAATGCCTTCAGCCTCTCAAGTTCTCTCCCCATAAAGGGATAGCCTTCAGCAAAATAAAAATTATCAGTCATATCTCTATCCAATCCGTTATTCTTAAGAAGTATGGATTTAGCCTTCTTTCCTGATGTCACAATGTCTATCTCCCGCTTTTATTCTAAACGAAACATAGACCTCATGACATATATTTGATTATAACACGACAGTTATACTATCTGTTTAATACTTAGATATTTTCGCCACCATAAATCAATAAGTTGTCATTAAAAACTGCATAAACACGTGTGTTTTAGTATGTTATGGAGACCTATAACAAGGGCAAAAAGAAATGGTGCCGTGACTTATCCCCCTGATCGATCACGACACCATATATCTTTTTTATCTAGATATTATATATAAATATAATCTAAACTATCAGTTTAACTTTCAGACTTTTATCAATCCTTGAACTCAAATGGCTTGATCTGACGTACAACATCCATAATTGTTCCATCACGTCCCTCGATGATACCAACTACACGGTCACCGAACTGAACCTTCTC
>DGVW01000069.1:0-649 GCA_002396005.1 Oribacterium sp. UBA4274 | reverse complement strand
TCTCAGGCTCACCTGTGATGCTGTAAGCGATATCTCTCAGCTCTTCGATAGTCTTGATAGGAAGTCCCTTATCCTTTGTAGCCTCAATGAGGTCTGTTCTCTTAGGATTGATTGCAATACCATAATCGGTAACAACAACATCAACATCCTCACCAGGAGTAGTTACAGTTGTACAATCTGTGCAGATTGTAGGAATTCTTCCCTGCATGATAGGTGCGATAACGATAGTGCACTTAGCACCGGCAGCTGTATCAGGATGTCCACCCTGAGCACCTGTGATAACACCATCAGAACCTACTACTACGTTACAGTTGAAGTGTGTATCAACCTCAAGTGCAGCAAGGATAACGAAGTCAAGCTTGTTAACATAAGCACCCTTGTTGAAAGGATCAGCATACTCACTTGCTGTGATGTAGTGATGGTTAGGATTTGTTGCAACAGACCTGATAGCATCCTGATCGAAGTCCTGAGTATCAACAAGAGTCTTGATGAGACCCTCCTCAAGAAGATCACACATTGGCTTAGCGATACCACCAACACCAAATGACATATGGATGTTTCTCTCTCTCATAATCTCTGCAAGGAACTTAGTTGAAGCAATTGAAGCTCCACCTACACCTGTCTGATATGAGAAGCCCTCCTTGAAGTA
>DGVW01000013.1 GCA_002396005.1 Oribacterium sp. UBA4274 | reverse complement strand
ACTGAGAGTAAGATATATGTATAAGTGGTACGCAGTTTTCAAGGCACGAGATATGATTAAAAATATGATTTACATAGATAAGGCAGAACTTTGATGGTTCTGCTTTTTTCATATTTGGTGAAGAATTTGTATAAATAAAGTAAAACAAAAGGTTATATTATGAAAGATATTATTACAGGAACCATCGCAAAAAAGGCTGATCAGATAGCTATGCAGGAAATGGGATTCAAGTCACTGGAGTTAATGGAAACAGCCAGTTCCAAAGTTGCTATATATGTAAACAGACATTATACCCATGATAGAGATGCTTATATTCTGGTACTTGCAGGGGTAGGGAATAATGGTGCTGATGCAGTAGCTGTGGCAAGAATGTTAAAAGAAACAGGTTATGATTCTGTTGTCTGGGTGGTTGGCAGCATCGAAAGGGCAAGCTGGGAGTTTTTATATCAGATGTTTTATTATCAACAATTGCATGGAAGAACCGTCATGTATAGAGAAGGTGACTGTCTTCCGGATTCAGATATTTGCATAGATGGTATCTTCGGCATAGGATTACATCGTATGGTGGGAGGCGTTTACAAGAGCTTTATGGATGAAGTAAATGCTCACAAACACGGCGTCACGATTGCAATTGATGCTCCTTCGGGTGTAGATACAGATTCCGGTGCACTTATGGGTGCAGGGATAAAGGCTGACGTAACTATTACATTTGGACGGAATAAGACGGGGCTTGTAAAGGGAAACGGTAAAGCTTACAGTGGTAAAGTCTATGTGGAAGATATAGGAATACCTGACGAAGCATATGAACAGGCTGCACGTGCGGATGCAGAAAACCTCGAGGTATAAGATTTCTTTAATGTGATAAAAAAGAAGCGCATTGCAGTTTTAGTCTGCAATGCGCTTTCATAATGTAGAGATTATAAATTATATTAACATGTAGAGATTATTGATCATATAATTTCAGATATAAAGATATAAAGATTCGATATGATCAAAGCTCTAGATAATAGTTACTATATGTGTAGATGTATGAAACTTATAGTTTCATGTCGCCAGCCTTTACCCAACCGATTTTTGTGAAGAATATGTTAAACATAGGACATAAAACAGCCGGAAGTATAAAGCATATGAGTAGCATACCTATCCAGTCAAATGAAGTGATGGATGGTTTGAGTCCGGCTGTTACGTCATTTATCCAACCGGTATAAACGCCAATCTGACCTACCAGACCACAAGTTCCCATACCGGAGGAGATTGGAGTTCCGTTCATTTCCATCTTGAAAATACAAGTAGCCATAGGACCTGTAATGGCGGAGCACAGAATAGGTGAAATCCATATTTTAGGGTTTTTGACGATGTTTCCCATCTGAAGCATAGAAGTACCTATGCCTTGGGATACCAGACCGCCGACTCCGTTTTCTTTAAAACTCATAAATGCAAATCCAACCATCTGTGCACAACAGCCTGCAACGGCTGCACCGCCTGCAAGACCTGTGAGACTAAGAGCAGCACATATTGCTGCTGATGATATCGGAAGTGTAAGAGCGATGCCAACAATTACAGAAACGAGGATACCCATGATGAATGGTTGCTGACCAGTTGCCCACATTATAAGAGTTCCGGTCTTCATGGCGGCAGAACCTAAAGCCGGTGCCCATAAAGCTGATAAAGCTATGCCGATTCCTATTGTAACGAGTGGAGTAATGAGTATATCAATTTTGGTTTCTTTGGATACAGCTTTACCGATTTCTGCAGAAATTATAGCTACAAATAAAACAGCCCAAGGTCCTCCGGCTCCACCAAGTGCATTGGATGCAAAGCCAACAGTGATCAGAGAAAATAGAACAAGTGGAGGGCAATGTAGAGCATATCCTATGGCCACAGCCATCGCAGGACCACTCATTGCAGATGCCAGTCCGCCTACAGTGTAATCTGTTCCTGCTATAGTGGCAACAGTACTTTTTAGAAACGGGATTGCCAATTGTGCACCAAGAGTGTTAATGATGGTGCCTATTAGGAGTGACGCAAAAAGTCCTTGTGCCATAGCCCCCAATGCATCAATAAGATAGCGTTTAACAGATATCTCGATGTCTTTGCGTTTTAAGAATGCTTTGAAATTTTCCATATCTCTCCCCTAAAGATGTCTGTAATGTTCATATATGAACATGATTATGAAACCGGCTTACAAAAACAGAGCCTGTTCCGTGCAGAATAATCATGTATAATGATGTGTTAAATCTCATAAATACACGATTGGAAATCATTTTACACGAATAATAATACATTTCAATGAAATTATGTAAAAAATCCATTAAATATCATTTGTAAAAAAATTGTAATTAATTATTTTTAATATAATTTCAAAATTTGCCGATTATATTAATAACGGAAGATAGGAAGAAATATGTAAGGGGGCAGTTATTAGGCCTCTTGCGTATTGAGTCACCTAACTATATTTTTACCAATGAAGTAGGTGTGCTTTTATGCTGAAAAGCTTAATGGGTTATGACTTGTTTAAGAATCAATATCTGGATAGAAGGAGGTGTTTTTATGGTTATTGATGAAACAAGAATTTATAAAAGTAATACGGATGGAAAACATGCTGCAGTAATCAATGAAGAAGGTGGAATGATTACTCTGATAACCGGAATGGCACATGTTTTTACCGTGACTGCAAAAGAACTGACATCTGCGTTTACGCCTACTCATAATACATTCTCTCTTGAGAATATGGATTTATGGCAGCTACAGGTGCTTGATAGATAAGACGATCACCTACGACGGGTGACCGTCTTATTTTTTTGCAGATAATTACCTGATCTTTGTAATTAATAAAAAATAGTTTTCATATAAACTCATTCCATATAAAATAATGTGATGCATATATGCTTTCGATCTATGATCTTAAGAGCCCCGCGGCTTAGAGCGATTCGAAGGAGAGCGGATGCATTATTGCAATAGAAGGTATTAAACAGAGGATTTTTAATGAATAAGATTGTAATTACTGATGTGGATGGAACACTTGTTAAAGACGGAACACTGGATTTGAATCCTGAGTACTATGAGGTGATGGACAAATTGCTATGTAGGGGCATACAGGTGGTCATATGCAGTGGGAGAGCATATTCCAGTGCCGAAAAGTTATTTAATCCATTGAAAAACAGGCTGTATTTCATATGTGATGGCGGAACCAGTATTTGGAAGGATGGGAACATGATAAAGAGTTTTCCTATGAAGGAAACATTGTGGAAAGGTATGTTTCACGATGCTATGAAGGTTCCTGACTGTGATTGCTTTGTTTCTACAGGCACAGATGGATATGCGCTGGATACTGACAGTAAGATGTATCATTGGCTTACAGATTCGTATGGATTTAAGATGTCTTCTGTAGAAAGTATAGAAGATATAAAGGATCCTGTTATCAAGTTATCTGTATTTCATCCTATTGATTGCGAGGAAGCATGCAAAGATAGTTTTATCCCTGAGTGGAAAGATAAGGCAAAGCTTGCTTCTGCCGGAAGTGCATGGGTTGATTGTTGCGATACTGATGCAAGTAAAGGAACGGCATTAAAGTGGCTTCAAAACCATATTGGTATTTCAGGTGGAGATACTTATGCATTTGGCGACAATATCAATGATATAGAAATGCTGCAGGTTGCCGGTCACAGTTATGCCGTAGGCAATGCAAGGGAAGAACTCAAATCTGTGAGTGACGAGGTGATTGCACCTTATTGGGAGTATGGTGTTTTATCCAAGATGAAATCTATGTTGTGATATAGAATTTGCAGTGAAGCTATGATAAAGGAGGAATGAAAAGTGAGAGAAACATATAAAAGGCTGATGCCGGTTTTTCTTATTACATGTTTTATATCTATCATGGTTTCGTGCAGGCATGTTCAAAATGAAGGTATTATCGCCAATACGGAAACCATTCATAGTGAGATTTCCGGAGATGATTCTGACATACTGGCAGAAGTAAATCAGGATTGTGAGACATTAACAACGACAAAAGACAGTAGGGTTAATGATGTGTCAAATGCCTCAGCGGGAAATCATATCGATGCAGAGCCGGCAAACGGAACATACGCACCAACGCGGTTTTCCTGGTCGGGAGGTACCGGAAAAGTAAGTATCACCTGCGATGATGTGAATGTTTTGGATGGTGAGGCAGTTGCGACCATAACATTTTCAAGCCCTAATTACGCTTATGTGCGTGTGAATGACGAGAAGATTGATGGTGAATATACAAAAGATACTTCCAGATTTAAAGTTCCGGTGAAGCTTGGCAAGAACAATGAAATCATCGGATGTACAACTGCTATGTCGCAACCTCATGAAGTAACCTATAATATATATATTTCGATAGATGATGGTGATAAAGTAGTAAATAGTTCCGGAAATAGCACAGAAGACTATGAGATGACACAAACCATTGGAGATCGGACTAACGATATAACCGGCGAGGACGGATTGAGAGAAATGGTGGAGGTCACCGCTGACACTCATGCCGACAGTTGGTCGAAGCCCCCGAAGATTCCAGGACTTACCTATGACCATAGTATGGAACCTGAGTATGCGAGGTGCTTCGAGATTTACTATTATAAAGAAGGTTACAAGGTTGTTAATGTCATAGACGGCAGCAGCTATCTGTTGGTTCCGGAGGGGCAGGCACTGCCGGCAGGGCTTCCGCAGGATATAACAGTGATAAAACAGCCGGTTAATAATATTTATCTGGCGGCGACAAGTGCTATGTCATTATTTGATGCTACTCATCAGATTGACAGGATAAAATATACGGGTACGGATGTGTCCGGATGGGACATAGATGCGCCGAAAGAAGCTATGGAATCAGGGAAGATGAGTTTTGCCGGGAAGTACAATGCTCCGGATTATGAGAAGCTTATCGCAGGGGAATGTGACCTGGCAATCGAATCTACCATGATACTGCATAATCCGGAGACTAAAGAAAAACTCCAGGATGTAGGAATTCCAGTATTTACGGATTGGTCAAGCTATGAAAAAACTGCCATGGGACGAGCAGAATGGGCACGTCTGTATGCAGCAATGCTCGATGAAGAAGATGAGGCAGAGACATTTATCCAAAGGGAAAAGGCGGAGTCTCGTGTCGAAGAAGGATTTCCGCAGACAGAAAAAAGTGTAGCACTTTTCTACATCAATACCAAAGGAATCGCAGTTGTACGTAATGCAGATGATTATATTTCGAGGATGATACGTGATGGCGGGGGAATCAATGTTTTTGATGGTGTGATTTCCGATAACATGAAAGGCGCCACTGTGGAAATGTCTATGGAAGAGTTTTACAGTGCAGCAGCCGAAGCGGATTATCTGATTTACAATGGGACAATAGATACTTCTGTTTCCAGTGTGCAGGATATCATTGAAAAGAATCAGCTTCTTTCATCGTTTAAAGCGGTTAAAGAGGGAAATGTTTATCTTGTGGATAGAAAGTTCTATCAGTCAACGGACAAGGCTTCAGAGTTTGCGGGAGATGTGAGCCTGATGCTGACGGGAAATGATGAGGATTTGACATTTCTTGAGAAAATTCAATGACCAGGATTGATATTGCTAAAACGGCAGGTTTAGATGAGAAATAGACATTATGATGTTTAGCAGCAAATTGTACACGATTGTGTGCGTTAGTGCTATCAGGTTTTCCGGAAATCAAGCCGAAGGTATCTGATCGAATATAGACGCTGATCATGATTGGGTGGTGGAATGAGAGATATTAGCTCTGTCGAAAGGAAAAGATGCGAGAGATATGCGGTAGTGTTTACTACATTAATTGCGGCCTTAGGTGTGGCAATACTAGCCAACATCAATACAGGAAATGTTCATATCACTTTGTCTGAAATCATAGGTATCCTGTCCGGAAAGGCAGTCGATGGTAATGCTTACAAAATCATATGGATGATCAGGCTTCCCAGACTTCTGATGGCGGCAATACTCGGAGGAGCGCTTGCAGTGTCCGGATTTCTTCTGCAGACGTATTTCGGTAATCCTATTGCGGGACCGTTTGTGCTCGGAATCTCATCCGGAGCCAAATTTATCGTGGCTCTAAACATGATTATCTTTGCCGGTGCTTTCCACGGGCAGTCCTCGTGGGAGATGATTGGTTCGGCATTTTTGGGCTCTGTGATAGTGACGTTTTTCATTATTATGGTTTCAGAATCTCTGAAAAATCCGGCAGGTCTTCTGGTGGCCGGAATTATGATAGGGTATATATGTTCAGCTGCAACTGACTTTCTCCTTACATTTGCCGAAGATTCAGACATAGTTAATCTGAGAGGATGGTCCATGGGCAGTTTTTCCGGTATGTCATGGGATAATGTTAAGCTTTCTGCATTTGTAGTAGGACTTACAGTTTTTATAACCTTTTTCATGTCAAAGGCTATCGGAGCGTTACAGCTTGGAGAGTCCTATGCAAAAAGCTTAGGTGTAAATGTCCGTAGGCTTAGGTTTTTTATCATACTCTTATCCAGTATTCTGTCTGCAACAGTGACTGCATTTGCAGGCCCTATATCTTTTGTGGGAATAGCAGTTCCTTTTCTGGTTAAACATATGCTTAAGGTTTCAAAACCTGTAATAGTAATTCCGGCAACCTTTCTTCTCGGTGCCGTGTTTGTGCTGTTCTGTGATCTCATAGCAAGATGTGCATTTGCGCCGACAGAGCTTAATATCAGCACGGTAACAAGTATTTTCGGGGCACCGGTGGTTATCATCATGCTGATGAAAAGAAGGACATATGAGAGGTAGGTTATGGAATGTAGTTACTGTAAGAAAAACCAGTTGTATCAAGGAGCCGGATAAATGCAATCATACGGAGATGTGACAAACGAAGAGAGTCATATTGATGATTATAGAGATAATCTGAAGATGGAATTATGTCACCTGTCGGTTGGTTATGGAAACCAGGAGGTGATTGGTGATATAAATCTGTCTATACATGAGGGGGAGATCATAACCCTCATAGGCCCTAACGGAGCCGGAAAATCTACGATACTTAAAACCATCGCAAAGCAGTTGGAACCGGTTAAAGGTAATGTTTACATAAGTGGGAGAGACATTAGCAGAATGTCATACAAGGATATGGCACAAGAAGTAGCATTGCTGCTTACTGACCGCGTAAATCCGGAGCTTATGACTGCGAGAGATGTGGTGGAGATGGGAAGGTATCCTTTTACGGGGCACATGGGGGCGCTTAGCGGGAGGGACAGAGAAATCGTAGAAAAGGTGATGCGGTTTTGTGATATTTCAGAACTTTCGAATAAGGATTTTAGAAAGCTCAGTGACGGACAGAAGCAGAGAGTTCTTTTCTGCAGGGCGCTTGCACAGGAACCCAAGGTTATGATTTTGGATGAACCTACATCCTACCTGGACATAAGGTATAAAATAAGCCTTTTGAAGCTTCTGAAAAAGCTTAGGGACAAAAAGGGGATGACCATAATTATGTCATTACATGAGTTTGAGATGGCAAAATTTATATCTGACAGAATTGTGTGTGTTAAGGATGACAGCATCAGCAGGACAGGAACACCGGAAGAGATCATAAAAAAGGAAGTTTTGTGTGAGCTATATGATTTAAGCACAGAAGATCTTGCATATTTCGAATTTATAATGTGAATATGCAGATGTTTTTGAGTATATTTAGCATTTTTTGAATAAGTAACTGCGAGATGATAAAAATATATATTGAATAATAAAAAATGATAAAAGATTATGAATAATCATAAATAATGATAAATCAGTCATATAAAGCATAAAGAGGTCACATATGACAAAGATAGATCCTTTTACAAGAACTCCTGGTATAGCAGGTAAGGCATATATAGATGCAAAAATTGCAGATGAAATCATCGAAAAAAGTAAACACCCAGTATAAGACATCCCCCTGCGTAATGCCATTTTGGAAGTGCGCAGGGGGATTTATGTAAAGGCAATATCTCAGGCTTCCAGTTCCGCCACAACAAAGTCATAACCATCAAGATATATCGTGTTATCATCGTATACAATCTCATCACGGTTTGATAACAGGATGGACTTAATAGTGCTGTCAAGCTGAAGCATCTGTGGCTCCTTCTGATAGTTTGCAGCAATAAGGATAGTCCTGTCACCCGTTCTTTTAAAACTCAGTAAGTTCTTCTGCTCTTCATGATATGGCACAAAATCACCGTAAACGAATGTGTTCAGATAGTCAGTATGTTTTCTCAGAGCTATCAACTGTTTATAAAAAGTAAATACTGAGTGAGGGTCGCCTATCTGAGCTGCCAGGTTGATGTCCTTATATTTCGGATTGACCATAAGCCAAGGCTTGGATTGGCTGAATCCGGCATACTGTTTGTCAGACCACTGGAATGGCGTTCTGGCATTATCTCTTGACTTTAAACTGAGAAGCTTCAGAGCTTCTTCCTCAGATAGTCCATCCTCGAGAGCTTTTTCATAGACATGTGGGTTGGCGCAGTCGTCAAGCTCAGCAAGGCTCTTTACTTCAGAAAGATTTTCCATGCCGATTTCCTGTCCCTGATAGATAAAAGGTATGCCCGGCATCATGAAGTATATTCCTGCAAGCATTTTTTTGCTCTTGTCAGAAAGGTCTTCCGGCTTTATATATCTGGAAACACCTCTTGGTTCATCGTGATTTTCGATGATGTTGGACAAAAGACCTATACCTTCCACGCGCTTGTGGGAGGCAAATGCTGCCTTTTTATACTTTTCGGCAAGATCCGCTACAGGTTCTACAGTTGAAACCGGGGTTTCATCTATAAATGTTGTTGAAAAATCGAACATAGTTGAGAAGTAACCGTGTTCTCCAATAAAGAGCGGAAGCTCGTCATCCTTTTCATTAAAAACTTCGCCAACAGTGAAAGCATCGTATTTTCTGAAACATTCATCAGCCATTTCATTTAAGAATTCACCTATACCGGTTGCTTCCTTGAGCATATTGTCAATGCAGGTGAGACCGTCACTTCTGTCGGCAGGATAGTCCTGAAATGGCAGCTTTTTCTTTATATTGATGATAGCGTCAATTCTGAATCCGGCTATTCCTTTGTCCAACCACCAGTTGATCATATGATAGATTTCTTTTCTGAGGAGAGGATTTTCCCAGTTTAAATCCGGTTGTTTCTTGTGGAAAACGTGAAGGTAAATTTTATCATCATGTCCCGGAAGGAAATCCCAGCAGGACCCACCGAAATAACTGCGCCAGTTACAAGGCAGCTTATCACCTTTCTTGTAGTTCTCAATATAGAAAAACTTTCCGTAAGGTCCGTCAGGATCTGCAATGGCCTTCTTGAACCACTCGTGTTCATCGGAACAGTGATTGACAACCAGATCCATAACTATGCCAATGTTTCTCTTTTTACCTTCTTCAATCAATTCCTGTAAGTCGTCAAGAGTACCGAATCTTGGGTCAATGTTGTAGTAATCAGAAATATCATATCCCTGATCGGCCAGAGGAGAGCTATAGATAGGCGACAGCCACAGAAGATCTATACCAAGCTCCTGAAGGTAATCAAGTTTTTCAATTATTCCCCTGATATCACCTATTCCATCTCCATTAGAATCTTTAAAACTTTTTGGATATATCTGATAGGCAATCTTTTTGTGCCACCATTTCTTTTTCATTTGAGCCTCCATATGTAGACCGATTCAGATCCGGTCTACTATTATTAGTGTTCGGCGCAACCTTCGCGAAAGGCATTTCGTCTGTAAAAAAGTTAGCATAGATATATTGACAGGTAAATAGGTTATGCGTATAACTGCATCTGTTAGTAGTAATTAAACAGTTAAAAACATGCACTTATAGAGGGGAGTATAGAGATGATCAGAATAAAAGATATTGCTGAGATATGTGGGGTCAGCACAGCAACAGTGTCATATGTTATACATGGAAAAACAGGAAAGGTTTCAAAAGAAGTCAGAGAAAAGATTGAAGCAGCTATATCTGAATCCGGATATATATCCAATCAGTCTGCGCTATCACTTGTGAGTAAAAGCTCCGGACTTATAGGTATTGCCGTCATGAATCATGGCGAAAACAAAAATATCATGGCGGATCCTTACTTTGGAGTCCTCTTTTCATATCTGGAAAAAGAATTCAGAAAAAATGACAAGTACATATTGGTGCTGTTGGATCAGTCGGTGGATGTGATCATAAGGGATGCAAGGAGGTGGAACCTGGATGGACTTATACTTTGCAACCAACTGAAGAACATGATGATAGAGGTCAGCAGTCAGTTCTTGAAACCGGTGGTTACTATCGATGCATCTTATGTTTATGAATATGACAAGCTTGTGCAGATTTTCATAGATGATTTTAATGGCGGATACATCATGGGGCAGTATTTCCTGAGCCTTGGGCATAAAAATGTTGCCATGCTTGACGACAGTGACCTTGAAGTAAACCGCCACAGATGGAGAGGATTCCGTCAGGCTTATATGGAGAGGGGAATAGTCCTCAATGAGGATTGCCATTACATAATCGACATCAACAAAGAGAAGTTTCAGGATGGACTTAACAGGGTATTTCCTGAAATAAAAAAACATTCTGCGGTTTTCTGTGTTTCGGATAATTATGCGCTTCAGCTTATAAATCATTTATACCAAAATGGCATGAGAGTGCCGGATGATATATCGGTAGCAGGGTATGATGATATTGCCTATTCAAGTTATTCCAATCCGGAGCTCACTACCATCAGGCAGAATGTAGAGGAGAAGGCAGTTATAGCAGTGAACAGTATGATGAGGATGCTTTCCGGTAAAACAGTAAAGCACAATGTTAAGCTGCCGGTTGAACTTGTGGTCAGAAAGTCGTGCCGTGAAATATAGAGGTTATGTCTCATAACCCCAAAGCACCAACTTTAGAATAATGAAAAATCAAATAAAAAATGGAAGAGTCAGTCATCTCCTTAAACGGCTGTATTTGTACAATATTTACAATTTAAATCCATAAAAACAAAGACTAAATGATAGTTATGTGCATAACCTTTGACACGTGCCTTGATTTGGGTTAATTTAATTTCACAAAAGTTATTCGATTAACCGTCAAAACTTGTTCGGTATAACCATGTACGTGAGCAGGTATTAATAGATGGCGGTCTAAGTAGTGGAGGATATATGGAAAAAAAGTGGTGGAAGGAAAGCGTTGTATATCAGATTTATCCCAGATCCTTTTGTGATTCGGATGGAGATGGAATCGGGGATCTGAAAGGAATCACAAGTAAGCTTGATTATCTTCATGAACTTGGAATCAATGTTATCTGGCTGAGTCCGGTATACAAGTCACCTAATGATGACAACGGATATGATATCTCAGATTATCAGGACATCATGGATGAGTTCGGAACTCTTGAGGATTTTGACATTCTACTGAAAAGAGCACATGAGCTGGGCATTAAGATAGTTATGGATCTGGTAGTTAATCACACTTCCGATGAGCATAAGTGGTTTATAGAAAGCAGATCTTCGAAAGATAATGACAAAAGAGATTTTTATATCTGGCGTGAGGGCAAGGATGGCAAGGTTCCGAACAACTGGGGCAGCAGTTTCTCCGGTTCGGCATGGGAGTACGACGAAAAAACAGAGATGTATTACCTTCACTGTTTCTCGAAAAAACAGCCGGATCTAAATTGGGATAATCCGAGAGTCAGAGATGAAGTTTTCAAGATGATGACCTGGTGGTGTGACAGAGGCATCGACGGCTTCAGAATGGATGTTATATCCATGATCTCCAAAGCTGCAGGTCTTCCGGATGGTCAGGTCAATGCTAACACCGGATACGGCGGACTTGAGAATACTACAAACGGCCCACATGTGCATGAGTATCTCAGGGAGATGAACAGAAAAGTTCTTTCAAAATATGACATCATGACAGTCGGAGAGTGTGCCGGAGTAAATATCGATGAGGCTCAGAAGTATGCAGCCCTGGATGGTTCAGAACTTAATATGGTATTTCAGTTCGAGCATGTAGATCTTGATTATGATGAGCATGGAAAGTGGACTACCAGAAGATATGATCTTCGTGAATTAAAGAAAAATCTCAGTAAGTGGCAGACAGAGCTTGAGGGTAAAGCATGGAACTCATTGTTCCTCGATAACCATGATCAGCCGAGAATAGTTTCAAGGCTTGGAGATGATTCACCGCTTTCAGCCAAAGCCATAGCTACTATGCTTCATTTCATGAAGGGAACTCCGTACATATATCAGGGTGAGGAACTGGGGATGACAAACTGTAAGTTCGGATGTCTTGAGAACCTGAGAGATATTGAGGAGATAAATGCCTATCATGAGTTTGTAGATAGTGGCAGGATGACTCCTGATGACATGATGGCAGGAATTGAGGCCAAAGGAAGGGACAATGCAAGAACTCCGATGCAGTGGGATGCAAGTGCTAATGCCGGCTTCACCACCGGAACCCCATGGATCATGGTGAATCCTAACTATAAAGAGATAAATGCTGAGGCGGAACTTAAGGATCAGAATTCAGTATTTAACTACTACAAAAAGCTTGTTTCTCTGAGACGAAACAGTGAGTGGTCAGACCTCATAGTTTACGGAACTTACAGGCTTTTGGATGAAGACAGCAGTGAGATATTTGCCTACGAAAGAGAACTTGAAGGCAGAAAGCTGTATGTGCTCTGTAATCTGAGTGACCGTGAGATACATTATCACAACGATGCTTTCAAGAAGGCTAATGCTCTTTTGATTTCAAACTGTGGTGGCGCAGAACTATGTGAAGAAATGAAGCTTGCACCTTGGTTTGCAGCAGTGTGGGAAGTCTGATAGTTAATATGGTAGAACTTTTCAATCAGTATTCAGATAAGGCACTTCTCGTTTCAGGAACCTATGATCAGCAGATCCTCAACTTTGCGTCCGGGAAAGTATGCATTTGTAAATCAAGGATCTTGGATCGGCGCGACTATGACAGGCGATGACAAGGATGCTTACGAGGCAGCCGGTAACTTTAAGTGCGGAATGATTCCGTATGCTTGGTCACAATGGAAAGGTCAAGACATTACCGGTTGCAGTACAGGCTCTTTCATCCTTAATTTTGCGCGGACAGCAAATGCAAAACGGGTTTCATCTTTACAATATGGTAATATATTTGCCCAAGATATAGATACAGTCTATAAATGACTATAAAATAAAAGAATTATGTATAGCTGCCTCCTTCAGGCTATTATCGTTATATCAAAAAACAGAGAGACATTACTCAGAAACATGATGAGATGATATTGCAAATGTCTAATAACGGAGCCGATTAGATCTGGAGTTGTATGTCAGAGATAAACGGCAAAAACATGCGTTTATAGTAGGAGGTTACAGTTATGAGCAAGTACAGATTTGAGACACTTCAGTTACACGTAGGACAGGAGCAGCCGGATCCGGCTACAGATTCAAGAGCGGTACCTATTTACCAGACAACATCCTATGTGTTCAGAAACAGCCAGCATGCGGCAGACAGATTCGGACTTGCGGATGCCGGTAATATCTACGGCAGACTCACAAACTCCACTCAGGATGTATTTGAAAAGAGGATAGCTGCTCTTGAGGGCGGAAGTGCAGCTCTTGCAGTAGCATC
>DGVW01000012.1 GCA_002396005.1 Oribacterium sp. UBA4274 | reverse complement strand
GGCACGTGGTCACGACCTACAATAAAAATCCCGAAGCATCGTTATATGATGCTTCGGGGGTGTCTATCATCTGCCGAACTCAGCAAGTTTCAGATTCTTATTACGATCAAGGACCATGCCTACTGACCACTCGTGAGCAAACAACAGCAATGGTCGATCCTTAAGGTCCTTTACTATCTTCATATCTGATGTTCCCTGGATTTTATCGATATTTATCTCTGTGTAATTCTCTACCCAGCGGAGATACTCGTACGGAAGAGTATCCAGCTTAACGTCAACATTGTACTCATTCTTAAGTCTGAAGGTAAGTACCTCAAACTGAAGAACACCTACAACACCTACGATGATTTCTTCCATTCCGGTATTATATTCCTGGAATATCTGGATTGCACCTTCCTGTGCAATCTGGGATATACCCTTAAGGAACTGTTTACGTTTCATAGTATCGACCTGACGCACTCTTGCAAAATGCTCCGGTGCGAAGGTTGGTATACCGTCATATGCAAACTTCTTATTGGATAATTCAAGTGTATCACCGATGGAGAAGATACCCGGATCAAAGATACCTATGATATCTCCAGCATAAGCCTTTTCAACAATCTTACGCTCATCGGCCATCATCTGAGTCGGCTGACTGAGCTTAACCTTACGTCCTGTCTGGACATGATTTACTTCCATACCTGCATCGAACTCACCGGAGCAGATACGCATAAACGCAACCCTGTCTCTATGCTTAGGATCCATATTGGCCTGGATCTTGAAAACAAAAGCAGAAAACTTCTCATCCACTGTATCTATGATGCCCTGACTACTGTTTCTAGGCATAGGCGGATTGGTCATCTTGAGGAAATGCTCGAGGAAAGTTCTTACACCAAAGTTAGTAAGCGCCGAGCCAAAAAATACAGGTGTAAGCTCACCACGATTAACTCTCTCCTGATCATAATCGTCAGAAGCACCATCTAAGAGTTCCAGATCTTCCTGAAGCTTGTCATAATATTCAAATCCAACAAGATCCTTCAGCTCCGGATCATCCAGCTTAACATCCCTTTCTTCTACAGCCTTTGTACCACCGGCAGCAGCAGTAAACAGTTCTACAGTATCTGTCTCCCTGTCAAGCACACCCTTGAAATTATGTCCGCAGCCGATAGGCCAGTTGATAGGACATGTATGAATGCCTAAAACATTCTCAATTTCATCCAAAAGCTCATATGGATCACGAGCCTCTCGATCGAACTTATTGACAAATGTAAAAATAGGAATATGACGCATAACACAAACCTTAAACAGCTTGATAGTCTGAGGCTCAACACCCTTTGCGCCATCGATAACCATGACAGCACTATCAGCAGCCATAAGTGTACGATATGTGTCCTCGGAGAAATCCTGGTGACCCGGTGTATCAAGGATATTGATACACTTATCTCCATAATTAAACTGAAGCACAGAAGAAGTAACGGAAATACCTCTCTGCTTCTCTATCTCCATCCAGTCAGAAACAGCATGCTTAGTTGCTTTGCGGCCTTTGACAGTACCGGCCAGATTGATAGCACCTCCATAAAGCAGGAACTTCTCGGTTAATGTAGTCTTTCCGGCATCCGGATGAGAAATAATCGCGAATGTACGTCTCTTTTCAATTTCTTCTTTTAAATTTGCCATATTTTCTCCATATATTATAAATAAGAAAGATTCCTGACCTTTCTTTTTTGTTCCGCGTTGCATCTTAACATAAAAGAGACTATGTCGTAAAGACATAGTCTCAATTATAATCACAAATAATATAAATTAATGCAAAAAGAACACGCTTGCTTCAACCAAAGATTATCTTCTGTTTCTCAAGAAATCAGGGATGTTGATAGACATCTCCTTGTTCTGTTGAGGACGGAATGTTGTCTGAGTTGATGGTGCAGGATTAACACTTGGTGCTGCCGGTGCTGTAGGAGCTGCCGGTACTGCCTGTTCAGCAGGGGCAACAGGAGTAGAAGACACATTGTTCTGTGGCTGATATCCCATAGGCTGCGGCTGAGCATTGAGGAAACTAGGAACAGTTGCCTGTCTCTGCGGCTGAACCGGATGTACCTGAGGCTGTGGCTGTGAAACTGTGCGCTGAATTGTACGCTGAGCCTGCTTCTTCTCAACAGCATCAAACGGAGATGCTGAAGTATTGTCCTGAATACCTGTAGCGATAACAGTAATCTTGCATCTATCCTGAGCACTCTCGTCATACATAGCACCAAATATGATGTTTGCATTCTCGCCTGCAAGCTCTTCTACATAAGAAGCTGCTTCATTGGCCTCAACGAGAGAAATATCACCTGAGATGTTGATGATAACATCAGATGCTCCCTCAATTGTAGTTTCAAGAAGCGGTGAAGAAATAGCCATCTTGACTGCCTCTGTAGCCTTCTCATCACCGTTGGCACTTCCGATACCAACATGAGCTATGCCCTTGTCCTTCATAACTGAAGAAACATCCGCAAAGTCAAGGTTGATAAGACCCGGAACATTGATAAGGTCTGTAATACCCTGAACTGCCTGCTGGAGAACCTCATCTGCCTTCTTAAGAGCATCAGGCATAGTTGTTCTGCGATCAACGATCTCAAGAAGCTTATCGTTTGGTATAACGATAAGAGTATCAACTGATTCCTTAAGCTGCTCGATACCCTTGATAGCATTCTGCATACGCTGGCGTGCCTCAAAACGGAACGGCTTTGTTACTACACCAACTGTAAGGATGCCCATATCCTTGGCAATCTTTGCAATAATAGGAGCGGCACCTGTACCGGTTCCACCACCCATACCACATGTTACAAATACCATATCTGCGCCCTGCAAAGCAGCAGTTATATCTTCTGAACTCTCTTCAGCCGCCTTGGCTCCAACTTCCGGTCTGCCTCCGCATCCAAGTCCCTTTGTAAGCTTCTCACCAATCTGCATTGTAGTTGGCGCCTGGCTGTACTGCAAAGCCTGCTTATCTGTATTAACACCAATGAATTCAACACCAACGATACCGTCAGTTACCATGCGATTCACAGCGTTATTACCTGCGCCACCAACACCAACAACGATAATTCTTGCAGCTGCCTCTGACTCAGGAAGTTTAATCTCAAGCATAATCTTCCTCCTTCAACACTATATGTTCTCATAATCATAATAGTAGCTTGAATATCGCGCGACCACATACGCATATTTTTCCAAATCATGCCTAACCCCAGTCACACACTTTGTTTACTATACATGTAATCTATCTAAATTTCAATAGCATTAGAGATTGTAGCACGCGTTTAACCGTCACATTCCTAAGCTTTTTTCACATAAATCTTAATAATTTATTACTTTTATGAATATTATTTATTTTTTGCTTTAAAAATGTAACTTTCATGATCACTGCTGTCATTGTAATCCGACAGATTTAATTCTCCCTTAAGTCCATCCAGTTTAGGCAAAATATCCTTAAGGGTAAAAATCTTCATTTCCATATTCTCTGTTCCGCCCAGATAAACATCTATATCGCCTATGATAAGCGTCGCATTCAAAAGATTGTCATACACGATTTCATCGCACTTGATGCCGTTTTCACTTAACGCACCTGTAAGATTAAGGATATCATTGAATACCTTCATATTGCTCACAGGCAGCTCTTTATACAGAACAATAGACCCAAAACTGAGACCTGAAATCTTTGGAATACCTTCCAGACTGTCTCCCGTTGACTCAACCACGATACCGTCTTTATCGAAATACATATGGCTTGACATATAGTCTACATAACCTACTATATTTTTTTCGTACACGGTTATGTTTACTTCCATCGGACCAACAAAGTCAATATCATATCTTTGTATAAAAGGAATCTGCTTATGGCTCTTTGTTCTGTCCTTTATAAAGCAATAGAAAGCATTGGTATCCCAGGCATCAGAAAAAATAAGCTGTACCATCTCCTCACTGGTATATCTCGTATTGCCGATTACCTTAAAACTCTTAATCCTTGCGCTGGCCAGAATAATAGAGATCAGCAATACTATAAGAGCCAGTCCGCCCAACATCATATTTCTTATTTTTCTTGCTTTTTCTTTTGACTCATAATAAGCATTCGACTCATTGTCATAACCAAAATTCATATTATCTCTATCTGTATCAAATCTATTCTTATTTTTCATAATTTATATTGTTACAAAAAAGCGATGTTAATTCAATAACATCGCTTTCGTTATTTGTTTAATGTATATGTATGAATGCATTGCCACTCACAGTTTAGCACCTGAACATCTGCATGAACAAAGCTAAGCCTCACAAATTTTAATTGGGGATCTGCCATTCATGTCTCAAGTCGTATCTGTCTGGATACAGATAGTGCAATACCTATCTCACCCATCAGAATAACCAGAGATGTTCCGCCGTAACTTATAAACGGAAGGGTAACTCCGGTATTTGGAATGGTGTTGGTTGCAACTGCGATATTGAGTATAACCTGCAATGCAACATGGCACATGATACCTATGACAAGCATGGATCCCAAAAGATCTCTTGCATTTCTCGCATCATCATAAAGCCTGTATATGATAAAAGCATAAATCAGAATGATAGAAACAGCACCAAATAATCCGAGTTCCTCGCAGATGATAGTGAATATCATATCATTCTGTGCCTCCGGCATGAGGAACTTCTGAACCGATTCGCCGAGCCCCTTACCGAATATTCCGCCGGAGCCTATGGCATACAGTCCCTGAAGCGTCTGGAATGTTTCATCAGCATAACTGGAGGGATCTTTCCATGCAAAGATTCTCGTTAGCTGATACTCCTGCAGGATATTGAGACGCTGAAGAAGCTTTGCCGCAGGATATGCAAAAACATATATGAACATTGCAAATCCGCCTGCTGCTGCAAATGCAAGTACCTTCTTGCAGGATACCCAAACCATAAAAAAAGTGATACCGGCAACTATCATTCCGGTGGAAAGATTCGATTTTGCGATAAACACCGCCGGCAGCATCCCCCATGCAGCAGTTATCATTATCTTCTTCCACTCGTTCATCTTGAGTCCGTGATGTGTTATCAATGTGGCCAGCTGAATGATAACACAAACCTTAACTATCTCTGCAGGCTGGAATCTGATTCCACCTACACTCAGCCATCTTGCCGATCCATGAGATGCTACTCCGATTGCAGCCGTGGCAACCTGAAATCCCATGGCTATAGCAAAAAGCGGAAAGCTGAACTTTCCATATATATGATAGTCAATTCTGGATACACCCAGCATTACTGCAATACCGACTAAAGCAAATGCCGCCTGTCTTTTCAAAAAATACATAGCATCATTCATCGAATTCTGTGCCGAGTATCCAGATGCAGAGTACATAACTATAAGTCCCAGACCTGTGATAAAAAATACAGATATCAACAGACTGTAATCAAAGAAATGTTTTATCTTCTTTTTCTTAGACAAGTATCTCCTCCCCCTCAACTGATTTTTGTCATTCTACTCTCTATAACGATAAAAGGCAAGTGACTTCAGTGCCTTAAAGTGCTTCTACACATTTCTTGAAGATACGTCCTCTTTCTTCATAATTAGGAAACATACCCCAGGAAGCACATGCCGGGCTCAGAAGCACATAGTCCCCGGCATCGGCATAAGCCGCACAATCCTTTACAGCCTCTTCCATATCTTCCGCAAACATCACATTAGTGAAATCGTACTTCTTGGCACATTCGGCTATGATATTTCTGGTCTGGCCTATGAGTACCAGATACTTGACTCTGCCCTTGAAGAGCTTGCACCAGTCATCAAATGGAATCTCCTTGTCATAACCGCCTCCGATAAGAATAGTAGGTCCCGGCATGGCAAGCAGAGCCTTGATGGCAGCATCCGGATTAGTTCCCTTGGAATCGTTATAATACTTTACTCCGTTCAGCTCACGTACGAACTCTATACGATGTTCTACCGGTTTAAACCTCTTCACAGCTTTGATGATATTCTCCATCGGCACATCCATGTTCATGCAGACTGCAATGGCGCACATGATATTTTCATAGTTGTGTGTTCCCAGAAGATTTGTTTCATGAACATCGAGAAGCACCTTGTCCTCACCATCATGAACATAATGTATAGCCGGTTCCTTGTAATAGAAACCTTCCTTTACAGCCTTTGTAGAACTGAACCAGATTACTTTTGGTTTTAAAGACTTTCTCTTACCAAATTTCTTTAACTCAGGATCATCATAGTTCAAAACCACAAAATCATCTTCTGTCTGATTGAGAGCTATGGTTTCCTTGGCCTTAATGTAATTCTTCATAGTCTTATGGCGGTCAAGATGATCGGGAGTAATATTTGTTATGCAGGAAACATGCGGATGAAAATCCATGATTGTTTCAAGCTGGAACGAACTCACTTCAATAATGGTAGCCGAATCATCCTTGGTTTCCAGTGCTTCCGCAGTAAATGGATTACCTATATTCCCGCACACATGTGTATCTTCATAAGTTGTTTTAAGTATTTCACCAATGAGCGATACAGTTGTTGTTTTACCGTTCGTACCGGTAACTGCCGCAAGCTTTCCCTTGCTGGACTGATAGGCAAGCTCTATCTCACCCCAGATCGGAATCCGAGCCGTGTCTATCATCTTAACAAAAGGCTTATCCAATGATATACCGGGACTTATGACAGCAAGATCCACCTGTACAAGATCTGCCGGTTTCAGTTCTCCAAGTACTACAGTGACCTTATCTTTCTTTTTGAAATTCTTTAGAAGCTCCAGTTTGTTCAGCTTCTCATTGGAATCATACAGGACTACCTGTCCTCCCAGACTCAGTATCTGCTGTGCTGCGCAGATACCACTCTTTCCCGTGCCGAGCACGAGTACCTTTCGACTATGCATACATCCACCTCTGATCAATCTTCCCATCACATGCCCAATACTGCCACAAGGCATAAAAGAATTGTTACAATTGTAAATACTGTCACGACTTTGGTCTCTGACCACCCGCCAAGTTCATAGTGATGATGGATAGGGGCCATCCTGAAAACTCTCTTACCATGAGTCGCTTTAAAATAAGTTACCTGAATGATAACTGACAGTACTTCTACAAGATATATCAATGCAAAAACAGGTATAAAAAGCGGAATTTCAAGTACAAATGCCGACGCAGCCACAAATCCGCCAAGTGCAAGGGAGCCGGTGTCCCCCATAAATATCTGGGCCGGATGACAGTTATATACCAAAAAACCAAAAAGGCTGCCTGCTACAGCTCCCGCAATTGGGACAATCTCTCCCTTTCCAAAATACATACTTACAGATGCTATAAAAAGTGCAATTACCGCGGTTACTGAGCTCGCAAGACCATCGATTCCGTCTGTGAAATTGGCTCCATTATCAGTACCCAGCACTATAAACATAAGTGCCGGAACATAAAACCATCCAAGGTCAATATATATCTCTGTAAATGGTATCTTCATAAGATTATCATACTCCGGTGACATATACAGATATATACCGAAAATAAGTGTGAACACGAACTGACAGGCAAACTTCTGTTTAGGATTGAATCCCTCGGACTGATGTTTGACCACTTTCAGATAATCATCAACATATCCAATAAAACCAAATCCAACAGTAAGCAAAAGAACCGGAACTATCTTTGGATAATGTCCCGAAAAGATTGCACTGACCACAACTATGGCAACCAGGAAAACTATACCGCCCATAGTAGGTGTTCCCTGTTTCTTTAAATGAGACTTAGGGCCGTCATCACGAACCTCCTGTCCGAACTTAAGTTTATGAAGTTCAGGAATCGCAAAAGGCATGAGTACTGAAACTATTGCAAATCCAAGTAATATTGAAATCACTAAATCTATATACATTATTACCTCCATATGTCATGATAGGCTGTTTTACTATAGCTCCTATCCGGCACACTATTTTAGTTATAGTTCTGCTTTATGATTTAAATGTTCTTATTATAAATTTTCAAGAATATGTTACAAAGTCTATTTCCCTCTTTTGTTTAGCGCAAGTGGGAAATAGACTTATGAAATACTTTTCTATCTTAGAAAACCATCTATTGAGCTTTATTCTTGGTTTTCGGTTTCTGTTTCACCCTCAGCTGTATCTCCGGTATCCTCATCTCCCGGAACAGCATCAGGAAGATTGAATCCAAGTTCCTCTCCGCCTTCCTCATAAAACTCATCTGTAATGATAGGCGCTGAAGTAGGAGTGATAACATTACCATCCTCATCAGTCTCAGATTCGGCAGTTTCTCCTTCCGAAGTTTCACCTTCATCACCGGCCGTAGTAACCTGCTCACCCATTGTATCATTAGATATACCCTCAGGATTCTGAGCAAACTTAGCGTTAATGTTATCCTCCGGATCAGTCTCACTTGACGGAGCGATATTCAGGAACTGCAGCGCATCGTTCATAATCTTTCTTTCGATGAAAATTGCAAATGACGCGGTCGCCTGTGCCTCACCTACGAGATTAGGAGTATCTACTATAACATATACGACCAGCTGAGGATCCTCAACAGGTGCAAAACCTATAAATGATACAAGATAATTCTTGGCAGAACGAGGAATCTTCTCCGCTGTTCCCGTCTTTCCGCCCACCTTATAGCCCTGAATCTTGGCCTTGGTTCCTGTACCGCCTTCAACAGTCTGGTACAAGGCTTCCCTAAGGAAATCACTAGTACTCTTTGAACAGGTGGTTCTCAGTATCTCCGGCTTCACATCCTGTACTACTGTTCCATTGGCATTGAGTATCTGCTTCACTACATGAGGCTTATAGTAATTACCTCCGTTGACTATACTGCAGTAAGCCGCCGCCATCTGTACCATAGTTACATTGTAGTTCTGTCCGAAAGAGTTGGTGGCAAGTGTCGTACGTCCAAGATTATCCGGTGAATAAACCAGACTTGATGTATCGGCCTCCGCCGGAAGATCGATACCTGTTTTTTCACCGAATCCAAAGATATGCTGATACTTTACGAAATTTTCAGCTCCAAGGGCAAATGCTGTATTCATGAGATAAACATTACAGGATCTCATAAGACCGGTTTCGGCATCTATGACTCCATCGCCATCATGATTGTGGCATCGGATACGCCAGGTGTGTATACCATCACTAAGTGCTATAAATCCCTCGCAGTTGAATGTAGTTGAAGGAGTTATGGCATGTTCCTCAAGCGCCGCTGCCAGTGTAATTGACTTGGCAGTGGAACCCGGCTCATATGTATCAGAGATAGCAACATTTCTCCACATCTGGTTCCAGGCAACCTGCTTACCATAGGAGATAATCTCGTCATTGGTATAATACTTGCTGACCTGATCAACCGTTATCGGTTCATCATCCGGATGTTCTCGTTTATATACGCCAACTGCTTCCTTTCGTCCAAGTTCAAGCAGATAAGAATCTGTGTAAATACTCGTATCCAACTCTCTCGGATTGTTGAGATCGAACTGGTTAGTGGAACCCATCGCGAGAACCTCACCGTTGTTTGGATCCATAACAATTGCTGCAGCCACCTTTGAACCAACATCCTGTGTCTGCCACTCATTCAGATATTTCTCAAGAGACATCTGTATATTGGTGTTTATAGTGGTCACGATAGTTTCACCGTCTGACGGTTCTTTAAGAACAGACTGAAGATTGGTATCACTGTCCAAATATCCATACTCACGTCCGTTAACACCCATGAGAGTATCATTGTAATACTGCTCTACGCCGCCTGTTCCGGTTGATCCATCAGCACTTGAAAATCCGATAATGTTGCAGGCAAGTGATCCGTAAGGATACATTCTCTTGTACTCGTCTTCGAACCATATGCCTCGTATTCTGGACTTATCACCACTGCTTGAATATGCCTTGTTCTTATCGGTCATATAGGTTTCAAATCCGGACTTCTCATCATAAGAAAGTTCCTTCTTATACTTAACATACGACTTGTCAGCCTTTTCCTTGAGAAGTGTCCGGAGTTCATTCTCGTCATAACCAAAAAAAGAAACCAGCGCCTGAATTGTAGGTTCAACATATCTGTCGCCCTCTCCTGAGTGAATAACTCTCGGGTCGATTATGAGATTATAAACCTTCTGGCTGGTTGCAAGGACTGTCCCATTGCGATCCATGATATCTCCACGCCGGAAAGGAATGGTTCTGGAATCATAGGATGCCTGACGCTGGGACAGAACTATCTTGTTGTACTCTTCACTGTTGTTTTTTACAAGCTGATAAATTGCCACAATAAGGGCAATTAAAGCTAGCATAATCACACCAAGTGTGATGGCTAGCTTTCTCTGCATATAAGGGGCAAGAATCTTGCCCCTTTTACGTTTCCTATTATCAATATCTTGGGATATCCTCATATTGTCTTACATACTCGCTTTCAGTTTTGTCATAGGTTATGGTCTGATTCTCATCAGCATAAACCATACCTAACTCCTGAGTTGCTACACGATAAATTCTATCAAGGTCCAAGGATGTGTCAATACTGTTCTGAAGCGCAGCATTCTCTGATTTCAATGTATCAAGCTGCTGCTTCATTGATTCTATAGAAGAAATCCTTGTGTTTATCTCCGTTTGCAAACGAATGTAAGAAAAGCATAACATAAGCGTACACACCATTGCTATACTGAAAGCAGTGAGAAATGGAGCATCTAACACTGTATTTTTATTTCTGAGTCTCTCTTGCTGAGCTCTGTACTGCTTCTCGCGCTCATTGAGGATACGCGCTCTCTCAAGCTCCTTCTTTCTGTGGCGCTGTATATGTCTCTCTATATCCTCTCTTGTTTGTACTTTACGTACTGTATTTCCATCTACATAAGTTCTGGCTGTTCTTTGTGCCCTTGCAGCACTGTCTCGTCTTCTTGCCATAACCGTTCTCCTCCCCTGTATCCGAACGATCCATCATTCTGCGTAATGCAGGTAATTTAACTGCCTTTCAAAAGGCTTCTATCAAAAGGTCACTCCCCGACCTTTAAATCAAAGCACGGCCTCCGGTTTCCCTTCGGCCTTTTGTCTTAACTTTCTGTGATCTAACGATGTCTGCATGATGTAACACGGATGTCGTATTTCAAGTTAACAATTTATGTCAAATCTGACACCTATCTGAAAGCTGTCTCCTCGACCCTGCTTTCCTCCCTCAAATACGGAATCAGATTTATAACTCGGTATGTTTTTCAAAAATCCTGAGCTTTGCGCTCTTGGATCTGGAGTTTTCCTCCAGCTCCCGCTCACTCGGAAGTATAGGTTTCCTTGTGATAACCTGTCCTCTCGACTTCCTCCCACATGTGCAGATTGGAAACTCCGGCGGACATATACATGGTTTTTCAGCCGTGCGAAACTTGTTCTTTACAATTCTGTCTTCAAGAGAATGGAAGGTGATGATACACAATCTCCCGCCTTCCTGAAGAGAATCTATCATCTTGTCTATAGAATCCTCAAGCACATCAAGTTCACGATTAAGTTCGATACGTATCGCCTGGAACGTCCTTTTGGCAGGATGTCCGGATGTTGCTCTCACTCTTGCAGGTATCGCACCTGAAATGATGTCGGACAGTTCAAATGTTGTCTCTATGCGCTTAGTCTCGCGATACTTACATATATGCTTTGCTATATTCTGTGCGAATCTGTCCTCTCCATAATTTTTGATCATATGAAAGAGCTGCGACTCGGTATAGTCATTCACAATATCAGCAGCAGTAACAGGATTTCTGTCGTCCATCCTCATATCAAGGGGAGCATCATACCTATAGCTGAAACCTCTTTCTGCCGTATCCAGCTGATAACTGGAAACTCCAAGATCAAGGTAGATACCATCAACCTTGCTGATTCCCAAATCCCCGAGGACCTTGTCAATCTGTTCATAATTGCTGCGAACTATAGTCACCCTGTCCTGATAGTCCTTAAGTCTCTCAGTTGCTGCTGCTATTGCGTCTTTGTCCTGATCTATACCGATGAGTCTCCCACCGCTGCTGAGTCTCCGGCATACTTGAGATGCGTGGCCCCCTCCTCCCAAAGTGCCATCTACATAGATTCCGCCCGGCTTTATATTCAATCCCTCTACTGTTTCATTTAAAAGAACGGAATAATGTTTAAACATCAGATACCAAGGCCTTCCCAGTCGGCTTCCAGAGCCGCCTCATCGTCAAAATTATATTTCTCGTTGTACAGATCAGCATTCCAAATCTCTATGTGGTCTCCAACTCCAAGTAAGGTGATATCCTTGTCCAGATTGGCCTTATCTCTAAGTACCTGAGGAATAAGGATTCTTCCCTGCTTGTCAAGTTCACAGGTGTTAGCTGAACCAAGCAAAAATCGCTTTAAAGCTCTTGCTTTTTCATTGGTCATCGGCAGAGCATTGAGTTTATCTTCAAGGGCTTCCCACTGAGGTGCTGCGTACATCGCAAGGCAGCCATCCAGGCTCCTGGTGACCGTAAACTCTGTTCCGAGCTGATCCCTGAACTTGGCTGGGATTATCAATCTGCCCTTGGCATCTAAATTGTGGTGATATTCCCCTGTAAATGACATACCCTTTTCTACCACTTTCTACCACTTTGTACCACTTCTATAAATATAATGCCTTTTTTTACCAATAGTGTCAAGCCAAGATACTGTAATAATGGAGTTTCTGAAGTAAAAATTTTTCTGTCTTTTTTCATTCTTTTTTAATACATTTTTACAATTTGTTTTCATGGATTTTCTGATGGATTAATATTTATAAACCACGTAATTTCGTTGGTTTTTTGATGCTCTTCAGCATTAAAGCATTTTGAGAATCCTTCTGAGGATCAGAAGCACACGCAAATCTTACGTATCGAATTGTAAGAATAGTGATGTTTTAAGAGGGTAATGATTGAAAGAATTGTGGTGGGGGATAATCCCAAAATTACCGAAATTTTTGGGATTCCATACCACCTTACATCAACATTTTGGGAACAGATGTACAATTCCGACTTATATACCATTAAAAAGCAGGATATTAATACATTATTTAATAGTACAGACAAAAAAAGCTTGTGAAAACCTGATGATTTCCACAAGCCCCATTATTATATATCTCTAAATATTTTATACGTTAAATCTGAACTCAACTACATCGCCGTCCTGCATAACGTACTCTTTACCTTCCATGCGGACAAGTCCCTTTTCACGGGCTGCTGCTGTTGAACCACAGTCAAGCAGATCCTGATAGTTTATAACCTCAGCCTTGATAAATCCTCTCTCGAAATCGGAGTGAATCTTACCTGCTGCCTGTGGTGCCTTGGTTCCCACCTTAATGGTCCATGCTCTTGTTTCCTTCTCACCAGCTGTAAGGAAGGACATAAGTCCAAGTAAGCTGTAAGATGCACGAACAATCTTATCAAGTCCTGACTCAGTCATACCGAGACTCTCGAGATACTCCGCTTTCTCAGAATCCTCAAGCTCTGCAATCTCTTCCTCAATCTGTGCACTGATAACAAAAACTCCGGAATTATTTTCTTCAGCGTACTCACGTACCTTCTGAACATAAGCATTGGACTGACCATCGTCAGCTACTGAGTCCTCATCAACATTGGCAGCATAAATTACAGGCTTTCTGGTGAGGAGATCAAGTGTATCGACAAATGCATTTTTATCATCATCTCCTGCATCAAATGAAATAGCAAGCTTATCTGACTCAAGGTGGTCATGAAGCTCTGAAAGGATAGCATATTCTGCCTTGGCGTCCTTATCGTTGTTGGCAAGCTTCTTGGTCTTTGCCATACGACGGTCAAGGAGATCAAGATCTGAGAAGATAAGTTCAAGATTGATAGTTTCGATGTCTCTGATAGGATCTACAGAACCATCAACATGTACTATATTAGGATCATCAAAGCAACGAACCACATGCACGATGGCATCCGTCTCTCTGATATTTGAAAGGAACTGGTTACCGAGACCCTCACCATTGGAGGCTCCTTTTACAAGTCCTGCTATATCTACAAACTGGATAACAGCCGGTGTGATCTTCTGTGAATTGTAAAGAGCAGCCAGCTTGTCAAGGCGCTCATCCGGTACCGCTACTACTCCGACATTCGGCTCGATAGTACAGAATGGATAGTTGGCAGATTCTGCCCCTGCCTTTGTTATTGCATTAAATAAAGTTGACTTTCCGACATTCGGAAGACCGACGATTCCTAGTTTCATATTATCTTATATCTCCTTTAAAAACCTTTATTTTATGGGCTTTTCGCTATATGTCTTTCTGACCGAGTGCCACATCGAGTGCCACGAGTCTTTATTTCGCATTAAGTTTTATATCACTTTTAAAGCGTCAGCCACTAAATCTATCTCTCTATGTTTCTCATCCTCTGTGATATGAACATATAGATTCATAGTTATACCGATATTAGAATGACCTAAAATTTTCTGTAAGGTCTTCGGCTTCATTCCACCCTCAATACATCTTGTTGCAAAAGTATGTCTGAGCACATGCATTGAGAAATGAGGAATACCTACACGATCACAATACTTAAACAATCCAGTGTCATAAGTACTATTCTTGACCGGAGTGCCGTTCCTACACAGAAACACGGTATCATTCCACTCTATCGGAATGAGTTTTAATTTTTTATTTTTTGCTCTCTGATTTTCCAAGATACGGATTGCTTCATCAGTAAGAGGAATAGTTCTATATCCTGATTTACTCTTAGGAGGACCAACTCTCCACTCACCCACCTTATAGCGGTACTCCATCGATCTCTCAATCTTCATTGTACGATTCTCAAAATCGATATCACTCCACTTAAGGCCTATAAGCTCTCCAGTACGAAGACCAGTCTGTAATACAAAACGTTACTGATTCTCGTAGCTGTAGCCAACCACAGCTTCCAAGAACTTCTTCTGAACATCAATAGTAAGGGCTGCTTTCTTGTCTGAAGGTTTCCCCATATCACTCTTCACTGATTTCTTACATGGATTTGTTATGAGAACATCATTTTCTCTGGCAAATTCCAGCATGTTGTAAAGAGCAATTCTGGTCTGATAAATAGTAGTCGTCTTATAACCTTCTTCAGCCATCTTGGAAAAAATAGTCTGACAGTGAATCGGTTTAACCTCTGTCAAAAGCTTCTTCCCGATAACATCCTTAATATTGCGCTCATATCGCTCTGAATAGTTCCTGACTGTATTAGGTCTTACTGTCTGCTTCTTGATGCTTATCCAATAATCAAACCAGGCATCTACTATCATATCCGTAGCCTGGTCCAAATCACTGTGTTCATCAATATAAGTTGCATCAGCAATCCATTGTCTCACTTCCTGAAGCTTCTTTGAACGTTTAGATTTTCTTCTACCGAACTTATCAACAAATCTGGCACAATATGTTCCATTAGGCTGCTGATAAATTCCGTCTCCAATCTCCTTTCCTTTGAGATCTTTACCCACCTGCGACTCCTTTCAAACTAAAAGAAGTCCCAAATTAGCAACGCATATTATACACTAACCGGGGCTTCTTTACAATGTTGTTTCATTTTTGTGGCACTCGCGAACTCCAGTGAAACACTGAGTATTACTGCGTTTATATCAAAAGACTTAAACACTAAGGAAAAACTCGAAGAACTAGACAAAAACTATGACAGACATAATCAAGAAGTATGGCAGAATTTCGCCACCTTCTGTATTGTAGGACTATCACTTGTAGGTATAGCCGTAGGTGGACCTACTGTCATAAAAAACATCCATAAAATTGCAGCATAAAGTAAGCACCGGACAATTGTTCCGGTGCTTACTTTAAGTCTATATAATTGTCAAAAATCATTTACATTTCCAAAGTGCCATCGGATGATCCTGTATGCGCTCTACAATCTCTGCATCCTCAAAAAGCAGCTCCGGCTTATATTCCTTTGCTATAAACCTTTCCATATATTCCATTTCCTGAGCTGTCGGCTTCATAAGCGAAGCTATGTACTCTTTCGCCTGTTGTTTTTTCCCTTCCAGGTTAAACTTATCCTTCACAGCCAGAACCGGGAACAAATCTGATTTTATTTTTGAAAAGACAAGACTGTCTATGGCTGATGTATCAAAGGTTTTGTTCACTTCCTTTGCCGAGATCGTTGCATAGAAAATAATGCATTTTCTAAACAAGTCTTCCTCTCCTGCAAACAGGTTAATATCAGCCATATTACAGAAGTCATACAGATCTCTTGCAGCCGCTCTACTTATCAGAGCATTGGTTTTTGCCGCAAAGATTTCCATTGCAGCGACCGTCCTTACCTTTATCAGTTCTCCAAAAGCATCTGTCACTAATGCCCTATCCTCTGACAATAGCACGTGCGTTCTCAGTGAATAGTTGATCTCTATCTTGATCATATCTCTATTACCAGCCGCATTCACATAATTATAATGAAATGCGTCCAAGCTGTGACTGAATCTTGATGCCTCAGAGAGGGAATATCCTTGCTCCGACATAAATCCCTTCAGGATCTCCGTCAAACGTTCTCTTTCATTTACCGTTTCTTCTCTTGTCAGATTTGGAACAAAATCCAAATCTATATCAACCGACAATCTTGGAAGGTTAAAAACAGTCAGATTTATTGCCGTTCCGCCCTTAAGCAACAAATGTTCACGCATATATTCTTGCGTATTTAAAAAATCAAGAATTGTCCTCAATCGAAGAACCTTCTCAAATGTATCGCGATTAAAGCCATATTCCCGAGCTATTACATCAAGCTCTCTTCTATTAAATTGCGGCATCTTCTAGCTCTCCGTTTTTCATTCTCTTAATATTCTTTGGATAGACCAACTTCCATTCGCCGGAATAAGCAGGTTCATTTATACCGGTTGCCAGATATCGTTTTGAATCTCCGCTCCTATCCTTACATATCTTTATAAAATCATCGCTTATGCCAAGTTCCCTCTGATATTCACTAAAGATAAAACCTGTCTTCTGATATAAAAAGGCATTGTTATATAAGGTCAGATACTTTAACATTTTTGTTTCATCAATACTGTTCACGGACACGAGACATGAAAGCACCTCTTCCAGCCCGGCAATGAGATTCACATCCTTTATGGAGTCCGTTATCGTCCGCTCCTTATCTGTAATCCTCACGCCGCCGCCAAATTCCGGAAAAACTATACCTTCCTTCATCTGTTCTTTTACATAATGAT
>DGVW01000006.1:1149-3834 GCA_002396005.1 Oribacterium sp. UBA4274 | reverse complement strand
AACAGCACGGTTGGAGTTAGGGATGCTGCTCTATTCTTTGTCCTTTTTGTTATCGTCCGGATAATGATAAACTATCTGAACATCATCGAAGTAGGTGATATTCTCTGCGGGGAACTGGGCAAGCTTAACATAATCCGTCCCATCGTAATCCGTGATATAAAATCCGACATAAAATTCGTCGCTTATCTTTTCCGAGAAAGGAACAGATACGGTGGTGGTCACATCCTCATCTTTACTCAGTGTTCTCAGATCAAGATCAAGTCCCTGCCAGAAAACTTTGTTCTTATCCTTATCAAAGACCACCATGGTCACGGGCCAGTCAAAGTAGAAGCCGGCATTTCCCGAATTTCTGAAGGAAAGAGACATATTCAGGGTGTTGGAGGAATAGTTGTAAAGCATCTTCAGTCTTGACAGATAGATGCGGTAGCCCATTCTTCTGAGGATGGAGTCTGCGATCAAAGCATTATTTTTATCTGTGTAATCCGGAACCTTCGGACCGAGATAAGTCATTCTTGAAGAGGTAACATACTGAAGCACATCTCCGAGGCCGCTTCCGATGATTTCTTCCATGGGAACGCTGCTGGTAAATTCTCCGCCTACCGGTCTTTTCAAACCTATATCCGGGACCGGCTTCAAGGTAAGCTTGTCGACGGAGGTATGCTGTGAGCCGCCGTTATTTATCCAGTCAAGCCACTCTGCGGTGTCTCCGCTGTGACCTACCATGTCATTGAAAACTCCCATACCACGGTCCATGGCAAAATCATAGTTACGTCTCGTCATGCAGATTGCATTGGTAAAGAGCTCCGAATAAAGGCTGGCATACTCGGTACATATCTCTTCTCCCGGCATAAGAGATTCACCGTTGTTTCCTCTTGAATGCCACTCTCCCCAGTGCCCGAGACTCCCAAGCTGAACAAAGGATACAAAATGATCCCGGTTACAGTATTCTGCCAGAGCTTCCATAGCTTTCCTGTGATATTCTCTGAAAACAGCGTCTGAATAATCGGGAGCATACCCTTTTCCCATTTCGGTATCATAGAAGGTACCTGTCCCGGTTTTATCGTATAGCCATTCCGGTATATCCATATGGGATTTTGATCTCGGAACATCACACATAAATCTGAGGACTGCATGCTTATGCTGTGACTTCCACTTTTCTATATGGTATCTTTCTTCCAATCCTGCTATGTCATAATAGCCCTCACGGGGTTCCCACTCTGCCCAGGTCAGCTTGAGATATACAAGCTTTGCTTCTTCGCAAAACTGTTCTTCGTCCGCCAAGGGAGCAAATCCAATAAGAGGATTATCGTACATGGAAGTGTCCGAAGGAAAACCGATATTTACATTGTAGCTTGAACGGGATTTGACATACAGCATCAAAATACAGATTGCTATTGCAAGTACAAGTATTTTTATGAATTGGATCAAGCGGTAATGTTTAGCCATTATATTCACCGTTATACTGAATCAGATTTACATCCTTTACGCCTGAAATTTCGTTTATCATGTCAGCTATCACAAGATTGTCATGTTTATTTCGGAATTCAACAGTCAGTTCAACATTATCTTTTCTCATGGTCTTTGACTTTATCTGATAATGCTGGCTTCCGAGAAGCTTCATGATCTTTGCGCCTGTGACATCTCCTTCATAATGGATGACCAGTATGTAGATAAGGCCGTTTTTCTTAAGAGCATAGAATCTCCTTACAAGCAGGTACATTACTATCATAGTGATTGCGGCCAGGGGATATATCTGGGCGGCCACTATGATGCCGATTGAAATGGACCAGAAAAGATAAAGAAGATCCATGGGATCCTTTATGGCTGTTCTGTATCTTACGATGGAAAGGGCACCCACCATACCAAGTGATATGACAATGTTACTGCTTATGGCCAGTGTCAGGGAACAGGTAAGGATAGTCATACCTACAAGCGTCATGGCGAAGGATGAGGAATAAACCACTCCTCCGTAGTATTTTTTATACAGAAACTGTATTAAAAAGCCTAAGAGTATGGCTATGGTGAGAGCTATTACCGTACTGATGATAAAATCAAGAGTAAGCCCGTTCCTTGTCGTAAAGGTTTCTATAACGGATTTTTTAAAATAATCACCTGCATTCATATTTGGTTCCTCCAACCGATATTTGTTTTACTTATTCCCGCCGTCACATCAGTGATATGATGAGCTGCTTCATAACAGCCGACATACTTTGAAAAAGCGACGAACTCGAGACCGTCAGTGGGTATCAGCTCTTTTATCAGCATGGGTAAAAATTCAGTGTATTTAACTTCCAGTACTTCTGTTTCAGGCTCTATAGCCGGTATTTTAGGAAGACTTTCATCAAATATATCGAAACCTCCCACTGCGGCAGCAATCTCGCTGTCAAAGGTTATACGTACAGTTCCCTCTTCCTGTATCAAAGGAATACGGTTATAGTCGACGATGACCTTTGGCCTCAGAAGCTTTGTCATGAGTTCCAGATAGAACTCTTTACAAAGTTTGGATTCTTTACTGAGAAGGAATCCATAATCTCCGTTCAGGATCATCTCGACTTCCGGACGGGTAAGGTCGGCCGCTTCCTTAAAGATGTAATTTCCGTTTTTCAGCTTTCTTTCCAGTGAGATCTTTGAATCGCTGTAATTGTAGATCCTGATACGCCATTTTTTTCTGTAGAAGACACCCAT
>DGVW01000006.1:0-1085 GCA_002396005.1 Oribacterium sp. UBA4274 | reverse complement strand
AGTTTTTCCTGATAGGCTGAATTGCAATGATCATCGAAGTAGAGACTTCGAATTTCATAGCCTTCGGGACCTGCATGGGGATCCAGTTTCAGAAAGGGTTCCAGTCTGTTTCTTAATAGAAGGCTCTGGCTTCGGGATATGACATATTTCCATTCATTTCTAAATAATCGTTTTTGTTCGGCCATTTGTTTCCTCCCTGAACCGACTATTTATAGGTTAATTTTGTAACAGTTCCATCGTCCCTTACATAAAAACACATGACACCGTGAATGGTTTTTTTGGTTTCAGTGTTGTAGTACTCATATGCTTCCTGTTGAAGATCATAACCATTATCGGATTTTGCCGTGACCTTCAGAAAATACTGACCGGGAGCAAGTGGTTCTATGTCCAGACTTGTCTTATCGATATTGGTTTTGCTCATAAGAAGCTTTTTAAAGCTCCAGGTATCTGAAAGCTCCACATCATAACTTATTTTCCCTTCAGGAATATAGGATTCATCCCAGTTAAGTCTTAACTTTCCATTCTGAAGAACAGGCTCGTTAATGTGGAAGGGCCAGGGGGTCAGGATGGAGTCATAGTAGGAATAGTAGTTTTCTTCCATTTGTGTGGAAATTCCCGATAAGAGTTTGGTGTACTCTTCTTTCGTTACCCTTGCGTATCTCATATCAGGAAGAGAAAACAGATAAGGCTTAACGATATTTGCAAGCACATTTGCCTTTTCGGATACATTATCCGGACTCAGGACCGTTTCGTGCAGATTTTGGATATATCCACTAAGTTTAGTGATACAATTTGTATTCTTCAGAATCTTTGAAAACAGAACGGAGCCTGTATAGAGATAGATACCCTTCTTCCATCCTGCGGAGTAATCCGTATCCCGGAGCAATTCATATTTTTCTCTTAATGCTCCATCCGTATCCACCGGTATAATGTAAAATTTATCAATTCCCATGGGGCTGTAGAGATAAAAATTCTCGGTACCTGTATCTTTATTGTCCATGAGAATATTGAAGGCCATGAAACTGTATAGATTGTCCTCATCGAAATAGGTTCTTACTATCTCTTCTATATCCTTTGAATCATCA
>DGVW01000080.1 GCA_002396005.1 Oribacterium sp. UBA4274 | reverse complement strand
GAAGCGCAGAGATAAAGGCACTTTACGAGATAAATCCTCTCCTTGGTCTCAGGGAATTCCTGGGCGGAAATACAAGGATTGACTACCTCTCGGGCTACGACGCAGACATTGCTCCTGACAGCACAGAGATCAACTGGCAGGAAAACAGCCTCGAAAAGATTGATGTGGAAAGCAACGACCAGCTTAAAAAAGTTTCCGATGAAAAGAGAGAAGAGGTACTTAAGGCATTAAGAGAGAATAACTACGACAGCGTCATCTACGTAGGTGGTCTCAACCATGTGCTTGACAGAGAAGGCTTTGACAAGCCGGACATGAAGCTCCCTTACGGACAGGACGAGCTCATCAAGTCCATCCTGGAACTCAGAAAAGATACAGTCATCGTCCTGATCAGCGGAAGCTCAGTTGATATGAGTTCCTGGATCGACAAGGCAGACACCGTCCTTTGGACCTACTACAACGGCTGCGAAGGTGGAAGAGCCCTTGCCCGCACCATCTTCGGAGACATTAATCCATCAGGAAAGCTTCCGGAAACCTTCTACCTCGACCTCAATGACTGCTCCGCCTTCAGCGTAGGAGACTTCGGCCGCAAAGATAAGGTACATTATAAGGAAGGCTATGAGATCGGCTACAAATACACCGATAAGCACAACATCCCTGTACTGTTCCCCTTCGGTCACGGACTATCCTACACAAGCTTTTCCTATGATAATGAAAGGCTTTCGGACAATACCTTAACCCTCACCGTCAAAAACACCGGTGACAGAGCAGGTGCCGAAACCGTCATGATCTTCGGCGACAACAAAAAATCCCGGGTCAGAGAGCTCATCGGCTTCGAAAAAATTCTTTTGCAGCCTAGTGAAAGCAAGGAAATCTGTTTTTCAGTTCCCTCAACCCACGAAAACGCAGGTACAAAGAAAGTTCAGTGATATCATTTCAGTCAAAACGTAAAGAGACCGGAGCCAGAGGCTCCGGCCTCTTTTGAACCGTCACCCTTTAATAACAGTTCATCCGGGGTATGAGTATTTTAGCAGGATTATTGCCTCTGAATTGACTATATTTCCATATGACTTAATCTGAGTCATACAAGAATCTACGCCCAAATGACTCAATTTGAAATTCATGAAGTGTAAAGTTAAATATCTCTAAACTTTCACGCCCGTCTTGAATAAAAAAGAGTTTAGTGATAGAATTTCATGGTTATAGCCGAAAGTAGAGTTAAAAGTGTGTATTTATAAATCTGCACACGGTTATTAAGGAGTATATAGATGAGTTTATTTGAGAAGGTTTTCGGTACCCACTCTGAACGTGAGCTAAAGAGGATTGATCCGATCATTAAGAAGATACTTTCATACGACGAGCAGATGACTGCCATGTCAGATGAAGAATTGAAGGCACAGACGCCGAAATTCAAAGAACGTCTTGCCAATGGGGAGACACTGGATGATATCCTCCCGGAAGCATTTGCCACAGTCCGCGAAGCCGGTAAGCGTGTTAACGGCATGAAACATTTCCCTGTGCAGCTTATTGGTGGAGTAGTACTTCATCAGGGTCGTATCGCAGAGATGAGAACAGGTGAAGGTAAAACCCTTGTTTCCACAGCACCTGCGTACTTAAACGCACTTGAAGGCAAGGGCGTTCATATCGTCACAGTCAACGATTACCTTGCAAAGCGTGACTCTGAGTGGATGGGACGTATCCATGAGTTCCTTGGTCTTTCAGTAGGAGTTGTACTTAACTCCATGACAACAGAGGAACGTCAGCGTGCATATAACTGTGATATTACATATGTAACCAACAACGAACTTGGTTTCGACTATCTTCGTGATAACATGGCAGTTTACAAGAACCAGCAGGTTCTTCGTGGACTTCACTACTGTATCATCGATGAGGTCGACTCTGTTCTTATCGACGAGGCCCGTACACCTCTTATCATTTCAGGTCAGTCAGGCAAGTCCACAAAGCTTTATGAGGTTTGCGACATTCTCGCAAAACAGCTTCAGAGAGGTGAAGAGTCAGCCGAGTTCAATAAACTCGATGCCATCCTTGGTGAGGAGATCGAGGAAACAGGTGACTTTATCGTAAACGAGAAGGAAAAGACCGTAAACCTTACTCAGGATGGTGTTCAGAAGGTAGAGCAGTTCTTCCATATCAAGAACCTCGCAGATCCTGAGAACCTCGAGATTCAGCACTGCGTTATCCTTGCACTTCGTGCCAACAATCTTATGCACCGCGACAAGGACTACGTTGTAAAGGATGATGAGATTCTTATCGTAGATGAGTTTACAGGCCGTATCATGCCGGGCCGTCGTTACAGTGACGGTCTCCATCAGGCAATTGAGGCCAAGGAGCATGTTAAGGTTAAGCGCGAGTCCAAGACTCTTGCTACCATTACATTCCAGAATTTCTTCAACAAGTTTGATAAAAAGGCCGGAATGACCGGTACTGCACAGACAGAGGAAAAAGAGTTCCGTAACATTTACTACATGGACGTTATCTGTATTCCTACAAACCGTCCTGTTCAGCGTATCGATCTTGATGATGCGGTATACAAGACCAAGAAAGAGAAGTTCAAGGCCGTTGTAGATGAGGCTGTACGTATACATGAGACAGGTGCTCCTGTACTTATCGGTACCATCAACATCGACACCTCTGAGCTTCTCAGTGGTATGCTTAAGCGCCGCGGAATCAAGCACAATGTCTTAAATGCCAAGTTCCATGAGATGGAAGCTGCCATCGTTGCAGATGCAGGTCAGCATGGTGCAGTTACCATCGCCACCAACATGGCCGGCCGTGGTACAGATATCAAGCTTGATCCAGAGGCCCTTGCAGCAGGTGGTCTCCACATCATAGGTACAGAGCGTCATGAGTCAAGACGTATTGATAACCAGCTTCGTGGACGTGCCGGCAGACAGGGTGACCCTGGACAGTCACAGTTCTTCATCTCCCTTGAGGATGATCTGATGCGTCTTTTCGGTTCAGATCGTCTCATGAGCATGTTTGAGGCTCTTGGTGTTCCGGAAGGAGAGCAGATTCACCATAAGATGCTTTCCAATGCTATCGAGAAGGCTCAGCAGAAGATTGAGTTAAACAACTACGGCATTCGTGAAAACCTCTTAAAGTATGATGAGGTCAACAACGAGCAGAGAGATGTTATTTACGATGAGCGTGCCAAGGTTCTTAACGGAGATAACCTTCGTCCTCTTATCGTGAACTTCATTCAGGACATCATCGAGAGCTATGTTGATGCCAATGTTGCAGAGGATACAACTGCCAAGGATTGGGATCTCAGTGGTCTCAACGACACACTTATGTCTATAATCCCGCTTCCAAAGCTCAAGCTCACAGAAGAACAGTTCAACACCATGACCAAGAACGAGTTCAAGCAGCTTCTGAAGGAAGAGGCCATCAAGCTTTATGAGCAGAAGGAAACTGAGTTCGCAAATCCTGAGCAGATGCGTGAGATTGAGCGAGTTATACTTCTCCGCGTTATCGACCAGAAGTGGATGAACCACATCGATGATATGGATCTCATGCGTGATGGTATCGGTCTTCAGGCTTATGGTCAGAAGGATCCTCTTGTAGAATACAAGATCCAGGGCTTCTCCATGTTCGAGGAGATGACTTCAGCCATTAAGGAAGACACTGTACGTATCCTTTACCACATAAAGGTAGAGCAGAAGGTTGAACGTGAGCAGGTAGCACAGGTTACAGGTACAAACCGTGACCAAAGCACTGTTGCCGCACCTAAGAAGCGTGATGTTCAGAAGATTTATCCTAACGATCCATGCCCTTGCGGTTCAGGAAAGAAATTTAAGCAGTGCCATGGCCGCAACGAATATCTTAAAGCTGTAAGTCAGCAGAACGGCAATACCGCAGACAATTCTGCAAGCTCAACTGATAAAGATTGATTTTTTGTCAGGCGGCGGATTATATATCCTCTGCCGTCTGACTATGCCGCGAAAATTAACTTTCGCGGCATTTTTCGTAAACCATTAACCATTATAAATAAAGGAATAACTATGATCATAGAGTTAGAGCAATACAAATCAGAACTTAACAGCAAGGAGCAGGCCCTTAAGGATTTAGGTGCCTCTCTTGACCTGGAGAACAAGAAAAAAAGAATCGTTGAGCTTGACCGTATGATGGAAGAGCCGGATTTCTGGACCGACCCGGAGGCTGCCAACAAGTATTCTACCGAGGACCGTCGTCTCAAGGATGAAGTAAAAGCTTATGAGGATCTCCAACAGGCCTTTGACGACATTGGAGCACTCATCGAAATTGCTGATGAGGAGGACGATGAAGAGAGTGTACTCGAAGTAAAAGAAATGCTTGATGACTTTTCAGAAAAGCTTGATGCTATGTCCACAAGACTCCTCCTGTCAGGAGAATACGACACCATGAACGCTATACTTCGTCTCAATGCAGGTGCCGGCGGTACCGAGTCCAATGACTGGGCAGGTATGCTTTACCGCATGTTCACACGTTGGGCAGAGCGTCATGGATTCACATATAAGATCCTTGATTACCTTGAAGGAGATGAGGCCGGCATCAAATCTGTAACTATAGAGATTGACGGCCAGTATGCATACGGCTATCTGCGTTCAGAGGCCGGTATCCATAGACTTGTTCGTATTTCACCATTCAACGCACAGGGCAAACGTCAGACATCTTTTGTATCCTGTGATGTTATGCCGGATATTGAAACAGATATAGACATTGATATCCGTCCTGAAGATATCAAGATGGAAGTTTTCCGTTCATCCGGAGCAGGTGGACAGCACATCAACAAAACCTCATCCGCCGTTCGTCTCATTCACATCCCTACAGGTATTGTAGTTGCCTGTCAGGAAGAACGTTCACAGGTTCAGAACCGTGCCAAGGCTATGCAGATGCTTAAGGCAAGACTGTATTTAAAAGAGAAGGCCGAGCAGGAAGAGATGATTGCCGGTATCCGAGGAGAGGTTAAGGATAACGGTTGGGGATCCCAGATTCGTTCATATGTATTACAGCCATACCGCATGGTAAAGGATCTCCGTTCAGGCGAACAGACTTCCAATACAGATGCCGTCCTCGATGGTGATATCGATCGTTTTATCACAGCATACCTTAAATGGATGCAGCTTGGTTGCCCTGACCGCAGAGTACAGGGTGATGACTAAAGACAGGTCCTGTCACCTCATGATACTATAGTGTTATATATTATGATGTGAGTGTCAAAAGTATTTGCCACCCACTGATGATGCGTACCACGCATACATTCGTGTGTAATGTGCTGTCTGAAAAGGCAGCGGAATGGAGCCGCGTATATCCGCATCTGTACGTCAGAGATAAACGGCGAAAACTTGCGTTTATAGAGGAGATTATGATGACTAATGACTCTGACTATTTTGTTGTCAGGACAAAAGCCTTACCGACTGTTTTAAAAAAAGTAGTGGAAGTAAAAAGTATTCTGGAATCAGAGAAGGGTATTTCTATCGCTGATGCAACTGAAATGGCCGGTATTTCCCGTAGTTCGTTTTACAAATATAAGGATGATATTTTCCCTTTTTATGACAGTACAAAAGGAAAAACCGTAACCCTGGTTATCCAGATGCATGATAAACTTGGATTCCTTTCTAAAATCTGCTCTGAGATTTCCAATTACAAAGCCAATATCCTTACCATACACCAGTCAATTCCCGTTAACTCCATAGCAACACTCACTGTTTCTATAGAAGTTCGGGAGGACACTTCAGATATTAATTCCATGATTCACGAGATTGAGTCCTGGCCAAACATACAATATGTAAAGATACTGGCTCAGGAGAGCACTCCTGGTTTATAATCTTTGGTAAATACTTATGACTACACTGCCTGTATAAGTACGTAAGAATCAAATAAAGAAGGGAATAATACTATGAAAATTGCAATTATGGGTTATGGCACCATCGGTTCCGGCGTTGCCGAGGTACTACGGGTTAATCAGGATATTCTTCAGAAGAAAGTAGGAGAGCCTGTCGAACTTAAGTATGTATTGGACATACGCGATTCTATACCTGAAGATAATGATAAACTCATCAATGATTTTTCCATCATCAAGGATGACGAGGAGATAAAGCTTGTTGTTGAAACCATGGGCGGCATTCATCCTGCCTATGAGTTTGTAAAGGCCTGTCTTGAAAGCGGAAAGCACTGCGTAACTTCTAACAAAGCCCTTGTAGATGCCTGTGGTTCCAAGCTTGTGGCAATCGCCAAGGAGCATAATTGCAATTTTTATTTTGAAGCATCCGTAGGCGGTGGTATCCCGGTCATCAGAACAATTTACCACAATTATGCCGGAGAAAATCTCACTGAGATAACCGGTATCATGAACGGAACTACGAACTACATTCTTACAAATATGCGTGAAAAGGGTGCGGATTTCGATGAAACTCTTGCTGAGGCTCAGCGTTTGGGTTACGCAGAAAGAGATCCTTCATCAGACATTGACGGCTTTGACACGTCAAGAAAAACCGCCATACTTCTCAGCATGGCTTCCGGCAACCGTTGCAGACACGAAGATATCTACACAGAGGGTATACGCAATATTTCAAAATTGGATTTTTTATATGCCGGAAAGCTTGGTATGACCATAAAACTTCTTGGCTCAGTTCATCAGATAGAAGATCAGTATTTTGCATATGTTGTTCCTATGGTTATTCCAAAATCAGATCCTCTGTTCAGTGTAGATGGTGTATTTAACGGTATCCGTATTGTCGGTAACTGTCTCGGTACAACTATGCTCTACGGCATGGGTGCCGGAAAGCTCCCTACAGCCAGTGCAGTAGTATCTGATATTATTGCTGCAGTAAGGCATCAAAATGAGTTTCAGGGCATAGGCTGGTCAGAAAAGATGATCTCAATAGAACCTATGTCTTCCAATGCATTTTCTTATTTGATCCGCGTTGAGGGCACATACGATGATATAGTCGATGATATCAAGGAGTTCTTCCTCAATGAAGATTCTGTTCTGTCACCAATCGTACTTGATGGTCGCAACGATGAGTTTGCATTGGTAACCGATATTATGTTCGAAGGTGATTTTATGGAAAATGTCAAGGAGTTCGAAGCCAAGACCGGCCGCCGTATTTTCCACTTTATACGTACTAAAAAGGACAATTCCGATGATATTTGAGAGTAATTCTGCGGAAGACACATTCGCATTTGGTAAAAAACTCGGCGAAGAAGCTAAACCGGGAGATATAATTTGTCTTGATGGTGATCTGGGTGTGGGCAAGACTGTCTTCACCCAGGGCTTTGCCACAGGACTAGGTATAGATGACTATGTCAATTCACCAACATTTACAATCGTAAAAGAGTACGAAGGCCGACTGCCTCTCTATCACTTCGATGTATACCGTATAGGTGATCCATCAGAGATGGAGGAGATAGGTTATGAAGACTATTTTTACGGTAAGGGTGTATGCATCATCGAGTGGCCTGAGCTCATAGATGATTTACTTCCTGAAGAAGCTCATTGGATTCACATCAAAAAAGATCTTGAAAAAGGCTTTGATTACAGAAAAATCGAGTACTGATGAATTTTCTATATCAAAATGTTTCAAGTCATGTGTTAACAGTAGTTTTTCATCACATGAAATTGTCATTCACTTATTAGCACTAACGCACACATTCGTGTACATAGAGCAGGAATATGTAAGGATTCCTTTGAAGCGCTCAAAGCCGCATGGCTCCTTCGATAAAAATCGACGACAGTTGTGCTGCTGAACATCATACATAATAAAATGAAATGGAAAAATAACATGCTGATTTTAGGTATTGATTCATCCGGACATACCGCATCCTGCGCACTTCTGGAGGATGGTGTTGTTCTTGCAGAATATTCTACAAATATCGGACTTACACATTCTCAGACACTGTTACCTATGGTGGCTGAGATTTTTTCGCGTACCGGCAAAGAGGCCAAAGACCTTGATGCTATTGCCGTAAGCGATGGTCCGGGATCCTTCACAGGACTTCGTATAGGGGCTTCAACCGCCAAGGGACTTGCACTTGGCTACAACATCCCGCTTATCGAGGTAAGTACCCTTGAAGCTCTTGCATACAATGTCTCTGACGCCGCATCTCTTGATTCCATATATGTTCATCCGATTATGGATGCCCGACGTAAACAAGTTTATACGGCAGCATTTTTGAATGGAACTCTTGTCGGAACAGAGGAGGCCATCGGCATCGATGAACTTGTTGCACGTATTAATGATATGGGTGGCAAACATATATTTTTAGGAGATGCTGTGCCTGTATATAAAGATTACCTCATAGAAAATCTAACTGTTTCTTTTGGTTTTGCCGGCCCTCAAAACATTTTACAACGTGCATCTTCTGTAGCTGCCATTGGTTCAGCGAAACTCTCCAAAGGAGAAACCGTATCCGGTCACGACTTCAGATTGAGCTACATCCGTAAGCCTCAGGCTGAACGAGAAAAAGAAGAAGCCGGATTAAAATCCTTTGATATAACACATGATGATCCTGATCAGCTGAAAAAAGTGCAAGTAGAAGATGTTTTGGCTGCCCGTAATTATAAGATTGGAATTGATGCAGGTTATGAAGATGAATCACTGCCGGAGAACCTCTGATATGAGTCATGACATTATGCACTATAAGATTGATGACATGCACATGTATGATATACCGGATATTCTTTACGCAGAAAGGCTTGCCTTTGGAAACATGGCATGGCATTCCCGTGATTTTGAATCAGCCATATCCTCATCCTATGACCATCCCTTTGTTATACATAAGCATCCCGTAACAGATCCGGACTCAAGAGATTCGTATGCCGACAATATAGCAGGATATGGCATTCTCAGATTACTGGGACCGGAGGCAGAAATTGAAAATATCTGTGTATCGACTGATTTGCGCAAAAAAGGTATAGGAGAGTGTCTCATGCGACACATGATTGATACGGCAAGAGCCAATCTCGCCTCAACCATTTATCTTGAGGTCCGAGCTCAAAATGAAGCTGCAAAAGCTCTATATCGAAAAATGGGATTTGAAAACTCCTATATACGAAAGGGATATTATCGAGATCCGATGGATGATGCCATAATAATGACTCTTAAGCTTCAGGAGTGAGCTTCCCCAAGGGACCTGACACTTTTTATTGCATTAAGCTTATTCGACTCACTGACCATGTTATGTAAGACAATGTAGTTTTTGCTCTCTTGGGCCATGTTATATATAGCAATATCGGTTTTCGGCTCATCGGCCATGTTATATATAGTATTTTGACCCTTTCATCATTTTATTCAACTTACAGAAGGATTTAATATATGCTTGATCTTTGTTTACTCGGAACCGGCGGCATGATGCCCCTTCCTAATCGATGGCTCACAAGCCTCATGCTGCGATGCAGCGGAAGCAATATGCTGATAGACTGTGGCGAAGGAACCCAGATTGCCATGAAAGAAAAATCCTGGTCTCCTAAGTCTATAGATCTCATATGCTTTACACATTACCATGCAGACCATATTTCCGGACTTCCGGGTATGCTTCTATCTATCGGTAATGCTGAGCGTACAGAACCTTTGCATCTTTTAGGACCAAAAGGTCTTAAAAGAGTTGTGGATGGTTTACGCATCATTTCACCTGAATTGCCTTTTGAGATCATATATCATGAGATAGAGGAGTCTGCTCAGCAGTTTGAATTTGGTCCCTTTGTCATAGACGCTTTTAAAGTGAATCATAAGGTCACCTGCTACGGTTATCGTGTCAGTGTACGCAGATTGGGCAAATTTGATGCCGCAAGAGCACAAGAACAGGGCATTCCTCTCAAGTATTGGAATCGCTTGCAGCATGGTGACACCATAACAACCGATGAAGGTGTGATATATACACCTGATATGGTTATGGGGGCAGCCAGAAGAGGTCTCAGCGTAACCTATTGTACAGATACACGTCCAACACCTGCAATTACGGAGATGGCCAGAGATGTTGATCTTTTTATATGCGAAGGCATGTACGGAGAGCGTGAGAAGCTTGACAACGCAAAGAAAAATAAACATATGATGATGTATGAAGCTGCAAACATAGGTGCTGAAGCAAAGCCAAGAGAGATGTGGTTCACACATTATTCACCTAGTGAGATGCGTCCAGATATTTATAAGGATGATATATGGCAGATCTATCCGGTTAAGTTTGCACGAGACGGATGGACAAAGGATCTCACATTTGATGACGAGGAAAAATGATGTCAGGTATAAAAATTTTAGGAATAGAATCCAGTTGTGATGAAACAGCAGCCGCCGTAGTTCGTAACGGACGTGAGGTATTATCCAACATTATTTCATCACAGATTGCTATACATACAGAATATGGCGGAGTTGTACCGGAAATCGCTTCGCGGAAGCATCTTGAAAAAATAGATGACGTTATTTCACTTGCGTTGAAAGAGGCCGCCTGCACATTTGACGATATTGATGCCATCGCAGTAACATACGGTCCGGGTCTTGTTGGTGCTCTGCTGGTGGGAGTGGCTGAAGCCAAGGCACTAAGCTACGCTTTAAATAAACCACTGATAGGTGTGCACCACATCGAAGGACATATCAGTGCCAATTATATCGAAAATCTCGATCTCGAACCTCCTTTTGCATGTCTTATAGTTTCCGGAGGTCACACACACCTTGTTGTGGTCGAGGACTATGGCAAGTACGAAATAGTCGGACGTTCCCGTGATGATGCTGCAGGAGAAGCATTTGACAAGGTAGCAAGAGCCGTAGGTCTCGGATATCCCGGTGGTCCTAAAGTTGATAATGCTGCGAAAACAGGCAACCCACACGCCATAGTTTTCCCTCGTGGAACTGTTGCTGATAATCCATACGATTTCTCTTTCTCCGGAATCAAGTCTGCGGTACTGAATTACATCAATAAAGCAAAAATGACCGGTACTGATATCAACATTCCTGATCTTTGTGCATCTTTCCAGGAAGCTGTAACTGATTCTCTGGTATCACGTGCTGTAGGCTTGTGTCGGGAGAGAGGCTATACCAAACTCGCCATTGCAGGAGGTGTAGCTTCAAACTCACACATCAGAGCAAGACTGGAACAGGAGTGCCAAAAGAACAGTATACGTTTTTACAGACCCAGTCCGGTTTTATGCACAGACAATGCTGCGATGATTGCTTGCGCAGGATACTACGAATATCTTCGTGGTCGCCGTGACGGACTTGATTTAAATGCATGTCCTAATTTAAAACTTGGAGAGCATTGACACCCCTCAGGTTTTAATATTTTCAGCACAAAAACAAAACAAAAGGCGCTAACGCACACGTTCGTGTGCTATGTGCTGCATAAAGTTGCTCTCAAAGGAATAAAAAATATATTTTTTTAAATACAATCCGGAGGTCATTACTTATGTACGAAGGAAGAAAAGTCTATGCTATAGTACTTGCTGCAGGCAGCGGAAGGCGCATGCATAGTAAGCAAAAGAAACAATTCATGGAGATACTGGAAAAGCCCCTTTACAGTTGGAGTGCAGAAAAGTTTGATGCTCATGAATCTGTAGACGGAATCATAATAACAACAGCCGAAGATGACATCCCTTATATGTCTTCACTGACAGGATTTAAAGCTATGGAGGATTCGGCTGCCAAAACCGAAACATTAACAGATTCAAAACAGCCTAAATTTCCATTGAATAAATTATCCGCTATAATCGCCGGTGGAAAAGAAAGATATAATTCGGTATACAATGGATTACTGAAAATCAAAGAATTGGAAAAGCTGAACAATAACACTTATGGCAATACTGATTCATCATCAACTCAGGAGGATAGAAATAATAAAACATCAGATCCTATAGTTATGATACATGACTGCGCCCGCCCAATGATCAGCAATGCTATAATTGATGACGCACTTCACTATGCGGCAAAATATCATGCTGCTGTGATAGGCATGCCTGTTAAAGACACAATTAAGATTTTGGACGAAGAACACTATGTAAAATCTACACCGGAGAGAAGTTCTGTATGGCTTATGGAAACTCCGCAGACATTTGATTTTTCATTAATTTTCAACGCTTATCAAAAACTTATCAGTCAGGAAAGTGAAGGAAAACTTATGATTCCGGTAACTGATGATGCAATGGTTGTGGAAGCTTACACCGGAGCAAGAGTAAAGGTTGTTGCAGGCTCTTATGAAAACATAAAAATAACAACCCCTGAGGATATAAAAATAGCCGAACTATATCTTTCACGATAATGATTCAATATGCAAACATTGTAATAACATTTTTACGGTGTTAAAAATCCAAATAAAGCTCCCCAAATATAGTTTACGTTTAAAAAAAGCATAATAATTTGGGGAGTTTTTTATATTTCGTCAAAAAAACAATAATATCTATATAAGTCACATCAAAAAATATACATTTTTTCATCGGAATTAATTTTGTCCAAACCTTTCCATGAAAATTATCCTTCTGTATAGCTCAATACTTTTTATAACTTTATGAATATTTCAAGCAAAAAATAAATACTCATTAGTGGCAGGATTGCTCCCCGGGGTGTATGCTTATTGACTTTTTTTAAAAAAGAGCGATAACTGTATAAGCTAAAAGAAAGGAAGTGAAATAATGCATACATTAAATGAAATATTCAATGCCCTTTGCACAGCATTTGCCGAGTGTCAGAAGAGACATATCGATTTGTATTGATGATTTATCAAAATACTTCTTTGACTTTAAGTCAAACAAAAATCGACTGCCATAGTTATACTTATTTTTTTCAAAAAACTCTTGACGAGTAGAAACGGATAGTATATATTAAGCAAGTCGCCAAAAAGCGACAAGCACTTATTAAATGAGTGTTTAAAACAAAATTTAATAAGCGATGCAGAGGTATCGAAGTGGTCATAACGAGGCGGTCTTGAAAACCGTTTGTCCGCAAGGGCACGTGGGTTCGAACCCCACCCTCTGCG
>DGVW01000035.1:2675-2955 GCA_002396005.1 Oribacterium sp. UBA4274 | reverse complement strand
GCTGATAATGTTTTAACCGAGCAGGAAATCGCTGAAGCTGACTGCATCATTGTTGCGGCAGACGCACAGGTTCCTATGGATCGTTTCGATGGTAAGAAGCTTATCGAGGTTCCTGTTTCAGACGGAATCAGCAAGGCTCCGCAGCTCATAGAAAGAGCCATAAAGGGTGATGCTCCGGTTTATAAGGCAAAAGGTCAGGTAAGTAAAGATAACCGTTCAAGCGGTGGCAATGCAGGACATAAGATTTATGTTCATCTTATGAATGGTGTATCACATATGC
>DGVW01000035.1:2055-2613 GCA_002396005.1 Oribacterium sp. UBA4274 | reverse complement strand
CGTTCGTTGTTGGCGGTGGTATCCTTATTGCATTGGCCTTCCTGATTGATGGACTTTCCATCGACCTCAATGCACTTGCAGAAGCAGATCGTTCGAACTTTGGTTCTATCACACCACTTGCTGCGACACTTAAAGGTATAGGTGGAGTTGCGTTTGGATTTATGCTTCCTGTTCTTGCAGGATATATAGCAGAAAGTATAGCTGACCGTCCGGGTCTTGCAGTTGGTTTCGTAGGCGGTATGATCGCAGCTAATGGAAAGTCAGGATTCCTTGGAGCTCTTCTTGCAGGTTTCATTGCAGGATATGTTATGAACTATCTTAAGAAGCTTTGCGTATCACTTCCTAAGTCAATTGAGAAGATAGCACCGGTTCTTATCTATCCATTGTGTGGTATTCTGATTATCGGACTTGCTATGAACTTTATCGTTGAGCCTCCTATCGGATGGATCAATACAGCACTTAACGATGGACTTGCAAGTATGTCAGGCTCGTCCAAGATACTTCTCGGCATCATCGTGGCAGGCATGATGTCTATCGATATGGGTGGTCCTTTCAACA
>DGVW01000035.1:1663-1992 GCA_002396005.1 Oribacterium sp. UBA4274 | reverse complement strand
CAACAAGGCAGCTTATGTATTTGGTGTGGCTTCTATTGCAGCAGGAAACTATGATATCATGGCAGCAGTTATGATCGGCGGTATGGTACCTCCATGTGCAATTGCTCTTGCAACTATTCTTTTCAAGGACAAATTCACACTTGAAGAGCGTGAGAGCGGCCCTGTTAACTTCATTATGGGACTTGCGTTTATCACTGAGGGTGCTATTCCATATGCAGCATCAGATCCTATCCATGTACTTCCTTCATGTATCGCAGGCTCAGCTCTTGCGGGTGCATTATCAGTAGCTTTTGGATGTACACTTATGGCTCCTCATGGCGGAATCTTCG
>DGVW01000035.1:306-1613 GCA_002396005.1 Oribacterium sp. UBA4274 | reverse complement strand
TCTTCGTATTCCCTGTTGTTGGAAACGCAATTATGTACCTTGTTGCTCTTGTGGCAGGAACAGTTGTTGGTGCGGTTCTCCTCGGAACACTCAAGAAAAAAGTTAATTGATTATAAGTTATGTTAGCTAAAAAAAGACAGACTGAGATATTGGAATTATTGCAGCAAAAAGGCAGTGTCACATTACAGGAACTCACTGAGGCCTTTGATGCTTCTGAATCGACGATCAGACGAGACCTTACGGTGCTTGATCAAAAGGGTGCACTTACAAAAGTTTTCGGTGGCGCAGTCCGCAATGATTTCAGCGTCAATGTCAAAGAAGAAGGATTCTCTGATAAATCAGGTCAGGCTGTAGAACAGAAGCAGTCTGTCGGACAATATGCGGCGTCTTTGGTTGGTGCGGATGATTTTGTTTATCTTGATGCAGGAACCACAACGGAAGCCATGATACCTTATCTTACTAAAGATGCAAAGGGATATGTCACCAATGCGGTCGGCCATGCCCTCATGCTGGCAAGACGGGGGTGTCACGTAATCCTGGTTGGCGGAGAACTAAAGAACTCTACCGAGGCGCTTGTAGGTAATGAAACTATAGTATCGCTTCAAAAATATAATTTTACAAAATGCTTCATGGGAACTAACGGAGTGGAACTTATTGCCGGATGTACTACACCGGATCTGAACGAAGCGCTGGTTAAGCAAGAGGCGATGAAGCATTCTAAGAACTGCTATGTTCTGTGTGACTCGAGTAAGTTCCAAAGGATATATCCTATACGGTTTGCCAATTTTACAGATGTAATATTGATTACTGACCATAAACTGGACAACCATTATAAGGGTAGGGATAATGTTATAGTCACAGATGATGTGCAGGCTTAAAAACAGTGATAAATTGACTTTGATTAATTTGTTGGACCGGCGGGGATGTCCCTGCCGGTTTTTTCTGGCTATATAAATGCTTTTTTTCTCAAATATTTTTTAATTTTTTCAGGAAAATGTGTTAAACTTAGTAAAAAGTAGTCGCATGTTAAGACATTTTTTTTTATACTTATCATATAAAAATCTATGTCGATAAGGATTGTGAAGTGCGATTTAGTCACGATCCACTATCACATGCTGTCGGAGGGAATAATATGTTTAATGTTAACAAAGAAGAGAATGGAACTAAAATAAATCTTGTTTTAGAGGGAAGACTTGATACAACAACTGCACCTGAGCTTGATAATGTTATCAAGACATCGTTGGATGGCAAGACTGAGCTGGTTATGGATCTTGAGAAGCTTGAGTACATTTCATCTGCAGGACTCA
>DGVW01000035.1:0-264 GCA_002396005.1 Oribacterium sp. UBA4274 | reverse complement strand
TCATCTGCAGGACTCAGAGTTCTTCTTTCTGCTCAGAAAACTATGAATAAGCAGGGCTCTATGGTTATAACCAACCCTACTGATGAAGTAAAAGAGATTTTTGAGGTTACAGGTTTCTCAGAGATATTGACCATTCAGTGATTTTGAGCCGGTGTATGTGGATACCGGTTTGATGGATGGTTTATCTGTGAAGATATTTTAAGGATACATTAGAAGGCAACCGCTGTTGAAAGTGGTTGCCTTTTTTTCTTCTTGTTTTTGATT
>DGVW01000057.1:2420-2762 GCA_002396005.1 Oribacterium sp. UBA4274 | reverse complement strand
TCGCCATGCTGAACTTCAAGAGTAATATTACGTATTATCTGAGCTCGACGGCTACAGATATGAGAAAGGGCCGTGAAGGACTTGCCGGGGTTGTGCGTGAAGCCCTTCAAAGGGATCCGTATAATTATGGCGAAGCATTCATATTCTACTCAAAGGATTTGCGTAAGGTGAAGATCCTTCACTATGACATAAACGGATTTGTGATATATTCGAAGTGGTTTGACGACGGGCGTTTCCTGAGTCCCTATTTCAGGGAAGCCCGCAGGTGTCACAGGATAAGCCGGGAGCTGCTGATACTTCTTCTTTCGACATCAGTACAGACCAGAATTACGATAGATGATG
>DGVW01000057.1:0-2307 GCA_002396005.1 Oribacterium sp. UBA4274 | reverse complement strand
AGAGGCTTGGCGAGGAGATAGAAGTCCTGAGGATGCGTGCCCGTCAGGTGGACCAGGATATCAGGAGCGGAGCCATCAGTCATGAGCAGTGGGTCGCTGCCGCTCATGAGCTGATGGAGCGCAAGAAGGAAATCATGGAAATATTGTCAGACGTAGACAGATACGAGTCTGATTTACGCGTGGAAATAGAGAAAGAAAAGAAACTTCGCATAGCTGCAGAGGAGAAAGTCGCCATTCTCGAAGCAAGAATCAAGAATAAGAAAAGTTAACGTAATAGTCTGATAATCAGGTAATTATATAACATTAATTAACTCTGAGAAGTTGCGTAATTCGCTAAAAATGAGTACCTTTGTAGAGAATTAAGGAAGCAAAATATGGACATCAAGGACATCAACATAAGGAACCTCCAGATGGAGAATATCCGGCTAAGGAACCTCTTGGCCGAGAGGGATGCCTTTGTCAAGTCCATGGAGCATGATAAGGAAGCTTGGGCAAGGGAGGCTCGTGTGGGTTATATCTCTCTTGATGAACACTTCGCAGAGATGGGCGACTTGCGGAAAGAAAAGGATCAGCGGATAGCCGTAGTCATCTCAGAGCGTGATGAAGAGCATAGACTTCGATTGGAGGCAGAGGCAAGAATCCATGAACTGGAGGAAACAGCCGCCAATAGTGAAGAGGCCCACAAGGAGGAGCTTGCCAAGTTCAGTGAGGTGCAGGACATGGCGGAAAAGGCCAAGGCCAACGAGATAGACATGATGTCGATTGTCAGGGTTATCCAAAACCGTCTGTTTAACCATAACAGCGACAGGATGCGGTTCCTGAACAGCCAGCTTGACATCGATGACGAGACTGTCAAAGAGCAAGGCTTTGAGGCTATACTACAAGCTATATCCCAGGATGCAGACAACGAGCTTAATGGCATTAAGGATAATGCGGACACCGAGGGACAGGACAAGAATGACGTGAATAAGGAAACTCCCAAGGTGAAGCTTCCTACACCCAAGAAGAAGGACAAGAAAGCAGGGAAGCCCCGTGGCCGATATACATTCTCAGCAGAAGTGCTGAGGTCGTTTGGAGTGGACACCTCCAATCTGCCTGAAGGTGCCAAGGCAATCGTCCGTAAGGGAAAGAAAGACAAATGGACTATCCAGCTTTTCTATTACAGTCCTGCCAAGGTATATACTAAGGTATATGAGATAGGGCGCTTTAATGTGCCTGGCCGGGATCCGATGAACAGCAAGAAGCCTCAGTCCATCGTGGAGAACAATCCGCTGATGCCAAGCTTCTGCCGATTCTATTTTGAGTCGAAGTTTGCCTATAACCTGAGCGAGGAGAATGTCATCAGGATGCTTGAGAGCATGAAGTGCCACTTCCCCCAGTCAACGCTGAACAAATACATCCATCAGATAATGGACTATCTGAGAGTACGCCTGGAGGCTCTGATGCTCGAGGTGATCAGGACCTGCGGCTTCGTGCAGAATGACGAGACCCGCATACTGGTGCGCAGCCGTAAGAATAAGGAGGAGGACTTCAAGTACAATACGGAATATATCCATGCGGCGCTGTCACTTGAGAAGAAACTGGTAGTGATGCTCTATAAGGAAGGAAGCCGTAGTCACGAGATACCAGAGGAGAAAATCTTCAAAGACTCTCTGATACAGTGCTTCACGGCAGACCGTGCTCCGTTGTACGTTGCCTTGGAAAAGGATCTTGAGGAGTATTATTTGCAGCGCCAGGCCTGCTGGCAGCATGCCCGCCACTATCTGGTAGACGCCTTCGTCTCTGACCATCGCGTGCTGGTGCTGATACAGCTTATCAATGCGCTGTTCCTGATTGAGCGGGAGTCCAAGGCTCGGAACCACACTCCTGAACAGCGACACCGGTTCCGGTTGAAATACAGTGTTTCGATAGTGGGCAAGATAATGAGCCTGCTTAAGAAGATGAAAGGAGAGAAAGACAAATACGGGGCCTTGGTCATGCGAGCGGTAAACTATATACTCGATGACGAGGAAGCCTTCAAGAAATTCCTTTTGGATGGTAGAATAGAGATGCATAACAATGCGGTCGAATCTGTTTTCCGGCACATTGCTATGGGTAGGAGGTGTTGGCTGAACTCTGGCAGCCATGACGCTGCGACCAATATTGCCTTTATGTACTCTCTGTATGAGAGCTGCAAGATGAACGATATTGATTTTGGTGAGTATGTTGAGGACATACTGACCCGTATGATGAATGGCGATGATGACTACAGGTCAATGATCCCGTGTTATTATACACCTGGTAAGAAGCAGGAAAAAAAGGTCGCTT